>JAGCLI010000044.1 GCA_017647065.1 Bacteroidales bacterium | reverse complement strand
TTCGTTGTCTTGCCACAGATAAACACCTGAATAATCTTGATGGAGATTATATATAGCCTTTGCTTTTATAAAATGTATTCTATATTTACCATTTGTTGTTCCTGCCTCTAATTTTGTTTTGATACAAGCAGAATCACACAAGTTATAGAAGTTATTATCATTCTTATCTTCTAACAATACAAGTATATCTTTCGGTAAAACAGATATGTTATCTAATTGTAATTGTACATTATCGGTTTGTCCAATGTACAATCCTATATCAAAAGCTGCAGGATAATTTGGAAATGTGTTTACAGAAAGTTCTTCTGAGTTAACTAAAAAATATACTTCTGCTGCTTGCTCACTTGTTCCGAAAATTTTGTGTGCATCATATCTATCAAAATCATGTTTAGAATCATCATTCATGCCTATTAAAGCATATTGTATTTTATCATCTACTACTGCCGAAAGTGTAAGATAATTAGTATTTATCAAGGATTGCTCTCCCGATTTTGGAATATATTGATGCTGTCTTTGGAATGTAATTTCGCTATTACCTGATATTGTTTCAACAAAAAATGCTTCTAACGATGGTATCAATACATTTTCATTTGGATCTACTATAATAGGATTATAAACTTTGCTTTCTTTGTCTAATAAAAATATAGCATTCCCTTGAATTTTCCCGTCTATTTCTTCAAATAATTTTTTGGAACTTAGAGGTGCAGTAAAAGGATTTCCTACAAGATTTTTCTTATCATGATTGTTCTCTACAAGTGTAAAAACAGTATTACTATTACACAAAATTCCTTCATACTTTATGTCTAATGGTGATTTTGTATAAACAGCATAGCCTTTACCTGGTAGGAGAATAAAATTAGGATCTGTTAAATAATCACTCCAATAATCTCCATGTTTACTTTTTTCTCCTGTATTGTATTGCATTAACCATGTATCATTATTATTGCGTTCCATTGAAAATAATGCCGCAGGTGTTTTATTTATTGGGCTTGTTAGATAATTCCAACTCTCTCCTAAGAGATTTTGATGCACAGTAAAATAAGACATATTGCCATACATTATATCTCCTGAGACATAAAACATTCTATTGGCTTCTATTTCCACATTTACACTATCGCCTAAAAATAACATAGAACACATAGCATCGCAATCAACCTTTACATTACACCCATTTGTTATGTAAACAAAATCTTCCATCGTTGGTTCTCCTTGAGGTTCCCACACATTAGGATTACTCCATTCTCCACTGTGTACAAGACGTTTTATTTTTGGATAACCAAAGTACAATTCTGTTATTTCTACTCCTTCTGAATTATCAATAGTTATTTCAAGCCTATCTGACATATAAGGAGATTCTAATGGTACACAATAATTCAAACTATTTACTTCATCTTCCATTTCACAAAGAAGAACATCTTTTCTATACCATTTATAATTTATTTGAATACCTGTGTAAAGAGTTTCGTTATATTCAAATAATGACAATTCTTCTTGAGTTAATTTCAAATTAAATTGATAATCTCTTTTTGAGAATACAGGAAAACTAAGAGTTAAATCCCTATCTGTTAATGGAAAATACAAATTAGTTATTTGATTATCTATAAAATCTGTAGTTTTTATGGAAGAACAAGAAGCTGTTAATGGAATTACTAATGGTTGTCTTAATTTACTTGTATTCAACACAAGTTCTGCATAATGCTCTCCTGCTTTTTTAGGAATATATGATACAGAAAAAGGCTGAGAACCTTCTTTGATATCCAAGGATTTGGAAGATAATTTGAAATAATCCTTATCCTTCCCTCTGATTTCAAGGCTTACATTATTCCTTATATATTTTCCTGAGACAATCATTCGTATTGTTTCGGGATAAATAGAAGGTATTGGAATATGATTAAAGAATAATTCATTAATAGAAAAAGTCTTCCCGTTTTTCGAAACTTCTACCATAATATCCGAAGCAATTCCATTATATGGATCGTTCTTTGATTCAATTAAAATATTCTTTATTTGTATTGCAGGATTTACACCTTTACCTTTTATTTTAGATATTTTCCATGATATTTGAACATGCTCCTTGTTTTCACACTCTTGTGGCAAAAACACATCATCAAATTCTTTGGTAGTAGGTCTTCTACGAGTGGTAAAGGTATATGATTTATTATTTTCATCTAATACATTTTTCCATTCATCATTTGGGGAAAGCCTATATTGCAAAGTAGCACTCCAAGTTGCTTTTGATGACTTTAAAGAATAACTTTTCCAAGATAATTTTACGCTTTCTTGACTCAGAGTTGATAAATTCAATATGATTCTACCTGTTTGAAGTTTTTTATTTTCTACTTCAAAATAAATAGAAGAATCTTTTCTTGTGTACTTTTCTTTATCAAAAGTTGGTACAATAAAGTTTGATTGCTTTAAAGAATGAATATTATAATTTTCTGTATTATCCTTTTGAGAATAAAGCGTAATATTTACAACAAATAAAAATAAACCAAGTAATGCTATTCTTTTAAAACTCATAATTTATTCTAATACTGCTCTTATTTTGTAATCCTCCATTTTATAAATTGTTGTCTTTTTGTTTTGATAACCAAAATTCTCATCTTTTCTTTCAAAATGGAAATTACTAATAATCTTATCTACTCTATTTAAATTAGGATTGTGAATAAAATCTTCCCCATTAGTTATTAAACTATTAACAAAAAACATTGCAATATCATAACCTAATGTTGAATAAATCCTATCAGGTTCTGTTTTAAAATGCTCTCTATAATCCTTTACAAAATCCACAAAATTTATATTTGTATAATCATTAAAATGATTCAATGTAAAATGATAATTATACTTCTCTAACAAAGAGTAATCCAAATGAGGAAACTCTATCCAAGAATAATCTGCAAATAAAATCAAATCAGCATCACCTTTGAAACTAAAAGAAGACAACAAGCGCTTTGCATAATTTTCATTATCCCTACTATTGCCTTTATCAACAAGATTTATCACAACATTTTTCTTGCCATCTTTGAACTTTGAAGATAATTTTGAAGATTGTTTATTATAATCCAATACAGACCAAGTATTATGACCCTTTGCTAGTAGTTGTTGATAATAATCCAAGACCATTTTCAACTCAGGTTTACTATCATGAACTACAATAATATTTGCATCTTCATAATTTTTTCTAATATATCTAATAATAGTTTCAACTTCCGCTGCTGCAGAAGGCTGGATTTTGAACACATAATTATTATCCAATATAGATAAATCCTCGCTCATTGGATTAACCACAGGAATTTTTTCTCTCTTTCCATAATCAGCTATAAGAGAAAAAGGTTGCTTGAAAACCAATGGAACAATTATATCCATATCTTTCATAATCTCTAAATTTAAAGCCTCTTGCACCTTTGCAACATCATTATCAGCAACGTCATAAACATAACAATCAACCTTAAAACCAGCTTTTTCCAAATTATTCAAAGCAATCCTTATTCCCTCATAAAAATGGATATAATCAAAACATTTATATCTTTGACGTTTCTTTTCATCTATATTAAACTTTGTAAAAGTCAGTTGATCCACACAATCGTAATTCAAAGGCATAAACACAGCCATATTTATTTTACGAGATTTATCAGCTTTCTTTTTCCCTGATGACTTTGGATATAAAGCATTTGAAGATACCTTTATTGACTCTGTTTTTTCCTCTTTAAATACATGTTGATTTCTTACTGTTATC
>JAGCLI010000043.1 GCA_017647065.1 Bacteroidales bacterium | reverse complement strand
GTGTGTCTTTACTACCTAATTGAGGATATTCTTTCATATTTCGTGTTATTTATTTTGCTAAATTGATTGTTGTGGTTTTATTTGATTCTATCTTAAATTCTTTAATCTGTGTAAGGGAGGATTTATTGGCGTTCTTATCTCTTAAAACAACCATATATTGTCCTGGTAATAAGGTAATGTTTTCTGTTTGCAAACCTTCTTCAAGATTACATACCCATTTTGTTTCTTCACTATCTTTTACAAATATGCTTCCTACTGTTTCTAATTTGCCTTTATTCAAAACAAGTATTCCTGAGGCAGGAATCTCAATTGTTGTTGTTGAACTTTGTCCTATTTCTACGTTTTCAATTTTTAATTTTGGCAAGGTAAGGATTTCTAAGTCATATTTGCCTACAAGATACTTTTCAATCTTGTCTAATTCTTGTATATTGACCGTTTCTACCTTACCACTCTCTCTTATAATTGCTGAAATATTGTTGTTTTTCAATTTTGATTTGTCGGAAAATCTTATAACCATATTTCCTTGCGGTGCTTTGATTGGTATAATTGTATGTCTGCCAACTTTTAATTGTATGTTTTCTTCTTTAACCGGTGGAAGTGTGTGTACAACTATATCATAATTTATCAAAGGGTCTAAAAACAAGGTGTCAGATAAACCTTTGGAATTGAGAGTGTGCATAAAGGTATATTTTAACTGCTTGCTTTGACTGTCATAAAAAGTCATAGGAATGTTAGTCTCACTTGGCTCCATATTAGAGTCTAAAAGATTGACTTGTGTGGTGGTATTATTAAAGATTTGCGAAACAATGTTATTTAATGCCTTTGAGAATTCTATTTCATTATTTACCTCATAGTACGTTCCTGCACATTCAAATTCTTCTCTTAATCCTTTTCCAATGCCTATTATAAATGGTTTGAGAAATGCTCCTTTTTTCTGTAATTGTTTTGAGGCTTTGCAAACATCTCCCGAACATTCGTCTATGCCGTCTGTAATAAGAATTATTATATTTCTTGAATTATCGCTTTCGGGAAAGTCTTTGACGCATTTTTCTAATGTATAAGCTATTGGGGTTGTTCCTTTTGGAACTAAGGCTTTAAGTTTTGCTTTAATTTGTTCTGTGTTGTTTGGATAAAAACTTACTTCTAATCTTGTGTCATCGCAGTTTTGTGGAGGATAGTCCTTAGTGTGTCCGTAGGCTCTTAGTGCCATTTCTACACTTGGCTTACCCGATAGTGTATCTACAATGTTTGACAAAAGATTTTGAGCGATTTTTATTTTAGTATTGCTTTGCCACATTCCGTACATTGTGTTAGAACAATCTAAAATAAAGAGTATTCTTGTTTTTTGATAAGAATCCTCACGCATCACTTTCACTCCTCGCGGTTGTGCAAAGAGAGAAAGTGTTGCGAGATTGATCGCTAAAAATAATACAAAATATTTTGTAAGTTTTGTTCTCAAAGGACAAGGCTTTTTTTAATAATCTCCTAATGTTTCTTTTAATTGAGAGAGTGCTTGTTGTGCTTGCTCATCGTTTGGAGGTGTTCCGTGCCATTTGTTTTTGTTTTGCATAAAATCTACTCCATATCCCATTTGGGTTTGCATTAACACAACAACAGGTTTTCCTTGTTTTGCTTGTTGTTTTGCTTGATTTAATCCTCGTATTGTATCTTCCATGTCATTACCATTCATCTCTACAATACTCCAATCAAATGCTTCAAATTTTGCTCTTAGATTGCCAAGTGAACATACTTGATCGGTTGAACCGTCTATTTGCAATCCGTTTACGTCTATTATTGATATTAAATTATCTACTTTATTTGCTCCTGCAAACATCACTGCTTCCCAAATTTGTCCTTCTTGTAATTCTCCATCTCCGTGAAGTGTATAGACTAATTTGTCGCATGAGTCGTATTTCTTTGCTAAGGCCGCTCCTATTCCTACGCTTAGGCCTTGTCCAAGTGAGCCTGAGGCTTGTCTTACGCCAGGTAGGTTATCGTGAACGCTTGGATGACCTTGCAAACGTGTGCCTAATCTTCTAAATGTTGCAAGTTCTTGCACTGGGAAGTATCCTCTACGTGCTAAAACGCTGTATAAAACTGGTGAAATGTGTCCGTTTGATAGGAAAAACATATCTTCGCCTTTTCCTTCGCGTTTAAAGTTTTCTACATCTAAGTTCATGATTTCAAAATACAAGGCTGTCATTACGTCTGCACAGCCTAAGCTTCCTCCTGGGTGACCTGAGGAAACTGAATTGGTCATTCGTATTATGTCTCTTCTTACTTGTGTTGCGATGTCTTTTAATTCGGTAATTGTTGCCATTATTGCTACTTTTTAATTTGTTGCAAAATTAGTCATTTTTATCGAATTGACAAACGTTTTCTTATCTTATAAGCATCAATTCGCCTTTTTGAATTGCGGTTACTCCGTTTTTATTTGTGAATTTCACTATATAGACATAGACTGCCATTGGTTGTGGATTGCCTTTGTAGGTTCCGTCCCAACCTTCTTCTATATTGTTTGTTGTAAAGATCATCACTCCGTTAGAATTGTAAATATCCATTCTAAATTCTTTCAATTCTATCGGTGCTGGCTTAAATATGCTGTTTCTATCTCCTGAATTTGGTGTAAAGGCATTTGGCATTTCTATTCTTACTTTTTGAATTTGTTCTTCTGATGGATAGGCACCAAAGAATATATCAATTTCTTTTTCAGCTAATAATTTGTATCCTCCAACTGTATTGTTATATCTAAAAGCACCATTAGAATCTAATTCCACAGTATTTGGATAAGTTGCATTTACAAATGCCGAATATAATGGAAACGCTGCTGCGGCTCCATCTAATCTTGGTAAATTTTCTGTTAATTTTAAGCTTGCTTCATAGTCTAGTTTTACAATTTTTGTTTCTTCTACAAAAGGTAAATATTCACTACAATTTATATTTACATTCGTTTTTATAGTTATAC
>JAGCLI010000042.1 GCA_017647065.1 Bacteroidales bacterium | reverse complement strand
TTTTAGTTTAAAAAATATATCTATTTTAAATTCAATATAGCACGCCAATATTCACTTGTTAGCAAATAAGATCTTAATTGCTTTTTGCGAGATTCAATAAATTTCTTGCTAAAAGCTTCTGAAATTGCAAGCTCAATCTCCTGAGACTCCTTTGGAGATAAGGTTGTTATTTTTTCCTTTCTTGTACCAGCCGAAAACAAAGCAACTCTTTCTGCACATAATCCAGAAGGATATGCAATGTTTTCTTGATTGCTACCAATTACGATTTCTTCATTTTCCAATCGCACAGCCGCACCTACACTGAAAGAAGAATAAGGAGAATAAGCCGAGTAAGTGGCTTTTTTCGCACACTCAATCAACTCTTTCTCCTTATTATCTAACTCATCAAAAGAAAGCGTTTCGTATTTTATTTCGATGCTTTCCGATTTCATTTATTTTTTGTTTTGTTCTTTTAAAATATCTCTGATTTCTGCAAGTAAAACTTCCTCTTTGCTTGGAGCAGGAGGCGCAGCAGGAGCTTGTTCTTGCTCTTTTTTGCTTTTAAGTTTTGATAACAAACGAACAAAACAGAAAATAGAAAAAGCAATAATTAAAAAGTCGAAACAAACTTGCAAAAAGTTACCATAGTTTAATGTAACTGCAGCCATTTCGCCTTCTGCTGCCTTTAATGTAATTTTTAAATCGGTAAAATTCACACCACCTATTAAAACTCCCAATGGAGGCATGATTACGTCATTTACAAGTGAAGTAATAATTTTACCAAATGCACCACCAATGATGATACCGACTGCCATATCAATCATATTTCCTTTTATGGCAAAACTTTTGAAATCTTCAATAACTTTTTTTACTCCCATGATATTTTGTTTTTTTAATTGCACAAAATTAGCACTTTTTTTTGTTTTATTATAATTTAGACTTATTTTTGCAAGCAAAATAGAATAAAAAGATGAAAGCATTAGTTAGTACAAATTTTAATTTTGCAGGACAAAAAAGTCATTATGTTGGAAAAGTAAGAGATGTTTACAACATAGAAAATCAATTATTGGCAATGGTTGTTAGCGATAGAATATCAGCTTTTGACGTGGTTTTGCCAAAGGGAATACCATTTAAAGGAGAAATTTTAAATAAAATAGCGGCTAAATTCTTAGATGCAACCTCTGATATATTGCCAAATTGGAAAATAGCAGTACCTGATGCAATGGTAACTTTGGGAAAACTTTGCGAACCTTTCAAAGTAGAAATGGTAGTAAGAGGATATTTGGCAGGAAGTGCGTGGAGAGAATACAAAGCAGGAATGCGAGAACTTTGTGGCGTTAAATTACCAGAAGGAATGAAAGAAAACGACAAATTTCCTACACCAATCATCACTCCAACCACAAAAGCCGATGAAGGACACGATGAAAACATAAGCAAAGAAGAAATAATATCAAGTGGACTTGTAAGCAAGGAAGATTACGAACAATTAGAAAAATACACCTTAGCTCTTTTTGAAAGAGGAACTCAAATAGCCGCACAAAGAGGACTAATACTTGTTGATACAAAATATGAGTTTGGAAAATATAATGGAGAGATTACACTAATAGATGAAATACATACACCAGACTCTTCTCGCTATTTCTACGCAGAAGGCTATGAAGAAAGACAAGCAAAGGGCGAAAAGCAAAAACAATTATCAAAAGAGTTTGTTAGAGAATGGTTAATGGAAAACGGATTTCAAGGAAAAGAAGGACAACAAGTGCCAGAAATGACAGAAGAAATCATAAACCAAATTTCTCAACGCTACATGGAGCTTTACGAACAAATAATTGGCGAAAAGTTCATTGCAGAACAAACAGATGAAGACTTAGAAAAAAGAATTGAAAGAAACGTTTCAGAATATTTAAACAAAAAATAGATGAAAAAAACACTAAGAATAGTTTTTCTTTTCACGCTTATCCTTAGTTTTTCTTCGTGTAATAAATCGCAGGTCTATAAAGAATTTAAGACCTTACCTAATTACACTTGGGAAAGAATAGAAAAAGGAAAAAGTATAGAGTTTGACAACATCAATATAGAGAATGATGAAGACGTTTATGATATTTCTTTTCATATTCGCCATACTCCATACATTACAGAAGATGAAATAAAGTTCAAATTAAAGATAACCTCACCTTCTTCTATTGTAAGAGAAAGTGTACACACAGTAAAATTAAAAGACAAAGAAGGAAAAGAATGGTTAGGAGAAGCAATGGGAGATATTATTGACTTAGAGGTTGATTTAAAAACATTTTATTCTTTCATAGAACGCGGACTATACAAAATAGAACTTGTAAACATGGGACAAAAATACCAATTACAAGGAATAATGGAAGTTGGTATAGAAATAAATAAATCAGACTTAGATAGATAAGTGTCATCTGATATAGCAGAACAAAAACAAATAGAAACAATACTTAAATCCCTGCCAACTTCGGCAGGGGTTTATCGTTTTTTAGATAAAAACGGTACAATAATCTATGTAGGCAAAGCCAAAAATTTAAGGAATCGTGTTCAATCCTATTTTAAGAATGATTTATCTCATTCACCCAAAACAAGATTATTAGTAAAAAAAATTCACGATATAAAATTAGTCGTAGTAGAAAACGAAACCGAAGCCCTATTATTAGAAAACAATTTCATAAAGCAATACAAACCAAGGTATAATATATTGTTAAAAGACGACAAAACTTATCCTTGGTTTTGTATAAGCAACGAAGAATACCCAAGAATATTCACAACACGCAAACGATTAAAAGACGGCTCTTTGTATTTTGGACCTTATCCAAACGGAAAACTATTAAAAGAACTTCAAGACCTAATAAGTAAACTTTATCCTTATCGTCGATGCAACCTTCCAATGACGGAAGCAAATGTATTAAAGAATAAATATCGTTCTTGTTTAAATAAGCAAATAAAACTTTGTTCTGCACCTTGCGAGGCCTGTGTTTCAAAGCAAGAGTATAGAGAAATCATAAACGATATCAAAAAAGTATTGAGAGGGGACTTTCATCAATTGAAAAAAGATTTGAAAAATCAAATGATGGATTACGCAAAAAAACTTGAATTTGAAAAGGCTCAAATCATTAAAGAAAAGATACAGCTATTAGATGCTTACGCTGCGAAAACCTCAATAGTAACTAATTCTTTTCTTAATGCAGAAATTTTTACCTATGAGCCAATTCACGAAGGCCTTATAGTCAATGCGATGAAGGTAGTAAACGGTCGTTTAATTTCTTCTATATCTAAGGAAGTTAAAGTGCAAATAGAACAAGAAATTATAGATATTTTCACAACCTCAATCATACAATTACGTACAGAACTTACTTGGGATAGCGAACAAATTATTGTTCCGCAAATCCTTCCTTTACCAGAAGATTACGTAAAGCAAACTTTGGCCGATACAAATGACAAGAAAAAACTCTTAGACCTTTGTCAAAAAAATGCAATCTTTGCAAAAAGTGATAAAATTAAGAGAGATTCAATTTTAGACCCTGAAAGATGGAGTAAAAACCTTGTTTTGCAGATACAAAAAGACCTAAATCTTCCAAAACCTCCTTATTATATGGAATGTTTTGATAATTCCAATATTCAAGGTTGTAGTGCAGTTGCAGCCTGTGTTGTCTTTCGTAACGGAAAACCCTCACCAAAAGAATACAGACACTTTAATATCAAAACAGTTGAAGGACCCGATGATTATTCTTCAATGAAAGAAATTGTTAGTAGAAGATATAGTAGATTGATTAAAGAAGAAAAAGAATTACCTGATTTAATTGTCATTGACGGAGGAAAAGGACAACTTGCTGTAGCAGTAGAAGCGTTAAGTGAATTAGGCGTTGATGAACAAATACCTATTATCTCAATAGCCGAACGCTTAGAAGAAATTTACTATCCAGGCAATCCTTATCCTTTATGTCTTGATAAAAGGAGCAATAGCCTGAAAACCATTCAACACATTAGAGATGAAGCACACCGTTTTGGCATAACGCATCACAGAAACAAAAACAGCAAAGAAACATTCCATACAGTGCTTACTCAAATACCCGGAATAGGAGAAAAAACTGCAATAGACTTACTTTTACGCTTTAAAAGTGTGAAGCAACTCTCTGAAACACCGCTTTCAGAAATAGAGAAATGTATAGGAAAATCCAAAGCCGAAAAGGTATTCGCATACTTGCATAAATAATGCAAAGAAATAAAAAAATAAAACAAAGAAAAATTTGAATAAAACAAAGAAAAAAAATAAAAAAACAAAGAAAAATGAAACTCTATTTTGAAACGGATTATATGGCTGGCACACATAGTGAAATATTAGAACGCTTGGTTGCCACAAATTATGAAGAAACAGTTGGTTATGGTTGTGATCAATACACTCAAAAGGCTGTTGAGTTGATTAAAAAGGCAGTTGGCAAAGACAATGCAAGAGTTCATTTTCTTGTAGGAGGAACACAAACTAATTCAACGGTCATTGACGGATTGCTTTCAAGACATGAAGGTGTTTTAGCCGCAGAAAGCGGACATATAAACGTACACGAATCGGGTGCAATTGAGGCTTGTGGACACAAAGTCTTAACTCTACCTGAGTATGAAGGTAAGGTTAAGGCGGAAGATGTGGAAAATTACATTTCAAACTTCTATGCAGACGATACTTACTTACACATGGTTGCACCGGGTATGCTTTACATTTCTTTTCCAACAGAATACGGAACAATTTACACTAAAAAAGAATTGCAAGACATTCATTCGGTTTGCAAAAAGTGGAATATACCCCTTTATATCGATGGTGCAAGACTCGGATATGGCTTAGCAGCAGAGGGAAACGATGTTTCTTTGCAAGATATAGCTAATTTATGCGATGTTTTCTACATTGGAGGAACAAAACTTGGTGCTTTGTTTGGAGAAGCCGTTGTTGTATGTAACGATTCTTTGCTAAAAAATTTCTTTCCTTTGATAAAACAACACGGAGCCTTACTTGCAAAAGGTAGATTGTTAGGCTTACAATTTGAATGTTTGTTTTCAAATAATTTATATGAAAGAGTAAGCCGACACGCTGTTGATATGGCAATGAAAATCAAACAAGCATTTATTGCAAAAGGCTATAATCCGGTAGTAAACTCTAATACTAATCAACAATTTTTTCTTTTGCCAAATGATTTTATGGATAAATTAAGTGAAGATGTTGGTTTTGAACTTTGGGGTCCAAGAGGAGAAAAAGAAACCAAAGTAAGATTTGTTACTTCTTGGGCGACAAAAGAAGAAGATGTGGATTTGCTAATTAAAAGACTTAATTTTTGATTTTTAAATAAGTTTTGTATTTTTGTAGTCTAATTTTAAAAAGTATTGATTATGAGAGTATCAAAAGTTTTTTTGTTGTTAGTTTCTTTTTTTATTTTATCGTTTTATGCTTGTGAAGATAAGCCTGCGTCAAACACAGATGAGTTTCTTCAAGGTAAGGAATTGATTTATTTTTCACAAGAGTCAGATGTGTGGAAAGCCAAGATAAAGGATTTAGGTAGTTGTTATGCGGTTGTAGATAATAAGGAAAATCCTACTTGGTGCGATATAGTTGTTTGTACAGAGGATTTAAAAGATTTTGATATAGATTTGTATCATAAATATTTGTTTGTGCATTTTCAATTAAGCGAAAACTCAACACCAAAGAATATAATTGCAGAGTTTTATAAAAATAAAGATGCTCAACAAGCAGGAGTTTTTGATTTAATGCTTACCCCAAAGAATTTACAACTTCTTATACAAGGATTAGATAAAGAAGAAATAAGTGGAAAACTCTTTGGACAAATGCAAAACAAAGTGAACTCTGATGATGTTAGAGATGTGGTCTTTGTTTTCAAAAATATTCCAATAAAAACTACTGATGAATTGAAAAAATGTCGCTAATTGACATATTTTTTCCTCAAACATGTATTTTTTGTGGTGATATATTAGTTCGTGGAGAGCGAATAATGTGTCTTAATTGTCACGCATTTTATCGTTATCAAAAAGTAGCAGAGGAAAGATATAGGTATAAAATTACCGAAACAAATGTTGAGAATGTTGATATATTCTTAGACTATGCTTATTGCAAGAAAGCCTTGCATTCTTTTAAATATGGAGGTAATTTGTTCTTAGGAAAACAATTAGGAACTTTATGGGCGGAGCATTTAAAGCAAGTTGAATGGATTGAAAATATAGATTTAATTATACCTATCCCTCTTCACAGAAAGAAACTCTATAAAAGGGGGTATAATCAAAGCGAGGTATTAGGCCGAATTTTATCAAAAAAATTACAAATTCCCCTTTCAACAAATGTGGTTAAAAGAATAATTAACAATCCTCCTCAAATACAATCTAAAAATCGTTGGGAAAATGTGCGAGATATATTTGCCTTGAAACGAAAAAAAGGTTTAGAGAATAAACACGTGTTAATAATTGATGATGTGATTACAACTTCTGCAACTACTAATTATTTTGTGAAAACTTTGCGTGAAATTCCCGAATTAAAACTATCTTTTGCTTATCTATCTTCAAATTTTTAAGAATAAGTGTTATCTTTGCCGTTTAATTTAAAATTTAATTAGAAAAATAATGAAAAGAACAAGTGTTTTTATCTTTTGTTTGCTTGCAACAATGTTTTGTTTTGCTCAAACAAAAATAAGTATTATTCCGGAGCCTATTTCGGTTAAGGAATTAAAAGAAAAAGAGTTTAAATTAAGTTCTACAACTAAGATTGCAGTCAATACAAATTCTGATGAAATGCAATCGGTTAAATTCTTAAAAGAAAAACTTGAATATGCTTTTGGAAAGAAAATTTGCGTAACGGAGCTTTCTGAACTAAAAGATGATGCAAATGCAATCCTTTTTGTAAAGGTTAGTGACAAGGTTTTAGGAAATGAGGGATATAATTTAAAGGTAACAGAAAAGAATATTGTAATTCAAGCAAACGAAAATGCAGGATTCTTTTATGCTATTCAAACCCTATTGCAATTGATTGACCCAATGTTTGTGGGGAATCACGAAGTAGTTGCGATGTGTTGCACAAAAATCCCTGCATGTGAAATAGTGGATTATCCTCGCTTTGCATATCGTGGAAAACATCTTGATGTTGCAAGACATTTTATGAGTGTTGAAGATGTGAAACGTTATATTGATTATATGGCATTCCATAAACTTAACGTATTGCATTGGCATTTGACAGACGATCAAGGTTGGAGAATAGAAATTAAGAAATATCCTTCTTTGCAATCAATTGCCTCAAAAAGAAAATCAACAATCATAGGACATTATAATGATAATGATGCTCGCAATCCTAATTATGACGGATTTGTTCATCAAGGCTACTACACACAAGACCAAGCAAGAGAAATAGTTGCTTATGCTAAGGAAAGAAATATTGATATTATTCCCGAAATAGAAATGCCTGGACACTCTCAATCGGTGCTTGCTGCTTATCCAAACTTAGGTTGTAAAGATACTACTTACGAAGTATCTTGTACTTGGGGAGTTATAGAAGATGTTTTATGTACTCAGGACGAAACAATAGAGTTTATGAAAAATGTTTTGGACGAAGTTATTGAAATATTCCCATATAAATATATTCATATCGGAGGAGATGAATGCCCAAAAGGACAATGGAAAGAATGTCCTAAGTGTCAAGCACAAATAAAGAAACATGGACTTAAAGATGAGTTTGAATTACAAAGCTGGTTCTTGCAACAAATAACACAATACCTTAAAACAAAAAATCGTCAAGCTATTGCATGGAGCGAAATCCTTGAAGGAGGAATTAAAGATGAGGTTACTGTTATGTCATGGCTTGGAGAAGCAGACGGAGTTGATGCTGCAAGAATGGGATACGATGCAGTAATGGTCCCTTGTGCTTATTTATATTTTGATTACTATCAAGCAGAAGCAGATAATGAACCTCTTGCAATAGGAGGCTTTACTCCACTTAAAAAAGTCTATCATTATGAACCTGTTCCAAAAGAAATTGCAGGAACAAGTGCAGAAAAACACATAATAGGAGTACAAGCAAATATGTGGAGAGAATACATTCCTACATTTGATTATACAATCTATATGGATTATCCTCGTACTGCTGCAATGAGTGAAACAGCTTGGAGTCAAAAAGAAAAGAAAAACTATGATAAATTTTTAGATAAATTAGAAAAACTGTTGAAATACTACGATGCAATGGGAATGAATTATTCTCGTTCTCACTATTCTATTTCTGCTGATGTTAGTTTCAACTCTAAGACAAAGAATGTGGAATTGGAACTTAACACTCCTGCAAAGAACTCTGAAATAATCTACACTCTTGACGGAAGTGAACCAACTCTTTCTTCTCCAAAATTAACTCAAAAGTTAGTTTTGTCTGAAACAACAACTGTTTCTGCATACGTTGTAAGAGATGGTAAGATTATTTCAAACTTATTCAAGGCTACTTATAACCTTAATAAAGCAACAGGAAAGAAATATGAACTTAAAAATATGAATCCTCAATATTCAGGAAGTACAAAAAATGCTTTAACTGACGGAATTTATGGTTCAGGTAAGAGTTATGATAAATGGATTGGTACTTACGGATATGATTATGATGTAGTTGTTGATTTAGAAAAAAGAGAAAATATCAATTCTATTTCATTAAACTTTTTGGATAATGTAGGTAGTTGGATTTTCCTTCCAACAAAAGTTCATTTCTATCTATCTGATGATAACAAAACTTGGAAAGAAGTTAGCGAATCAGACATTGAACTAACAAAAGAAGGACAAATACTTAACGTGAAAGCAAATTGCAAAGATAAAAAAGCACGTTATGTGAAGATTTATGCAGAAACAGTTAGAAAATGTCCAGAAGGACACCCAGGTTGTGGATATGATGCACACTGTTTTGCAGATGAGATAATCATTAAGTAATGAAAATAAACGAAATTAAAGAATTTAAAGATATTAACCTACAAAAAAGTGCGAAGGATATGCGTTCCTCTTGGGGAATACGCATAGTCCTTCCTTTTTCTATTGCAAATGCTTTTTTCTTATTAGTATTTTCGTTTTTTGGTCTATTCTTTAATTCTTTTACTGTTGATTTTATTTCCTCAACTCATTTTCCTCAAATGATGTATTTTTGGAAAGAAAATCTTTTGCATTTCTTTACCCCATCATTATTTTTCTTCATTTTCCTATTTCTACTAAGTATGCTATCGATTTATTCATGTATGCTAATGTGGTATGGACATAAATCAGGAGTTCTTCTATATGCAGTTAGTAAAGTAGGTCTTGTTTTTGTTCCTATACTATTTCTTGGTTACAGAGGCTTTTCTTATGGAGATATAATGTTGGCTTTGTTTTTTATTGCTTACTATTATATTTATATGATAAAACACCCAATAAAGAATATAGAGAATGAGTGAAGCAGTTTTATATTTATTCCCAACACCTATTGCAGATATTGAAATCAATCAATGCTTACCACAGGAGAATCAAAAACTTTTGCAAGAATGTGATAGCTTTGTTGTAGAACAAGTAAGAACAGCAAGACGTTTTCTTAGAAAATCCGGCTATACAAAAGATTTTGCCGAGGTAGAATTTTATGAATTAAACGAGCATACTGATTTAAAAGAAATAGATTCTTATTTAACTCCATTAAGACAAGGAAAAAATCTTGGATTGATGAGCGAAGCAGGACTTCCTTGCGTGGCAGATCCGGGTGCAGCTTTGGTAAAATTAGCCCAAAAAGAAGGTTTCAAAGTTTGTCCTTTGATTGGCCCATCTTCTTTAATGATGTCTTTAATGGCAAGTGGGTTTAACGGACAAAACTTCGCCTTTGTTGGATATTTACCAATAGATAAAAGCCAAAGAATAAAGAAAATAAAAGAATTAGAAAGCCTTTGCTACAAGAATTCTCAAACACAAATCTTCATAGAAGCACCTTATAGAAACAATCAAATGCTTCAAGTCTTAAAAGAAGTGCTTAGTCAAAATACAATGTTGTGTCTTGGTGTGG
Organism: Bacteroidales bacterium; assembly: GCA_017647065.1. Taxonomy (GTDB): domain Bacteria; phylum Bacteroidota; class Bacteroidia; order Bacteroidales; family P3; genus Onthomorpha. Next base: position 1,336 of record JAGCLI010000042.1, on the reverse strand, counting down.
ATATAGGCTTATCTTCTCAGCAAATCATAAGTAAATCTATTCAACAATGGAAAAAAACTACCATTGATTTGAATAAACGTAATACAGTCTTTTTAATTTACAAATAAAACAAAATGATAAAACCATTAGCAGAGGTTTTACGTCCTCAAACTCTTGAAGACTACATAGGACAAGAACATTTAATTGGAGAAGGTGCAATATTGCATAGAGCAATCAAAGAAAACAATGTGCCATCTATGATTTTATGGGGACCTCCTGGCGTTGGAAAAACTACTTTGGCTGGAATAATTGCAAATACCATATCAGCACAATTCTATACCCTTTCTGCAATCAATAGTGGCGTGAAAGAAGTAAGAGAAGTCATAGATAGAGCAAAACTTAACAATGGAAACTCAATTCTTTTTGTAGATGAAATCCACCGATTCTCAAAAAACCAACAAGATTCCTTGCTTGGAGCAGTAGAACAAGGCATAGTAAGGCTAATAGGAGCGACAACCGAAAACCCAAGTTTTGAAATCATATCACCACTTCTTTCAAGAGCACAAGTTTACATACTAAGAAATCTCGAAAAACATCATTTAGAAAAAATAATTCAAAAAGCTGTTTCTTATTTAGAAGAAAGTGAAAACAGAAAAATAGAAATAAAAGAAACAGAAGCCTTAATTAGAATAAGCGGAGGTGATGCAAGAAAACTAATCAATGCAGTAGAATTAGTAGCATCTCAATTTACAGGTGATTTTTCTATAGATAACCAAAGTGTTTCTACAATTATTCAGCAAAACATAGCAATATACGACAAAAAAGGAGAGAATCACTACGATATAATATCGGCTTTCATAAAAAGCATTAGAGGTTCCGACCCAAATGCAGCAGTTTATTGGTTAGCAAGAATGATTGTATCGGGAGAAGATCCACTTTTTATAGCAAGAAGAATGCTAATCTTAGCCTCAGAAGACATAGGAAATGCAAATCCTAATGCTCTTTTGCTTGCAAACAATTGTTTTGATGCAGTAAGCAAGATTGGTTATCCAGAATGTAGAATAATACTCTCGCAAACGGCAGTATATTTAGCAACATCAGCAAAAAGCAATTCTACATATATGGCAATTAACAAAGCGATAGAATTAGTTGAACAAACAGGAGATAAACCTGTGCCAATACATCTAAGAAACGCACCAACAAAACTAATGAAACAAATAGGATATGGTGCAGATTATCGCTATTCTCACGATTATGCAAACCATTTTGTGCAACAACAATTTATGCCAGATGATTTGCAGGGTGTGTCTCTTTACGAACCGGCCGACAATCGTCAAGAAAACTCCACAAGAGAACT
>JAGCLI010000041.1 GCA_017647065.1 Bacteroidales bacterium | reverse complement strand
GCTTTTTATTTTAATTCTTTGAGTAAACGTTACTTTGTTTTTAAAGTATCTTGTTGTGTCTGTTGCAAATGGATCGTATTCTGCAATTGTTTTTGGAGATTCTTTTACTTTTCCGATTGCTTGATATTTTCCGTTTTCTTCAAAAGTAAACTTTATTGGGTTTTCAGTTCCTTTTGTGTGTTGAGAGTAAATATGCCAATCTCCACTTAATGAGCATTGCATTACTAATTCAGAAATGGAATCATTGATTTTTTTTGTTTTGAAATCCCATTTTGCAGGTTGTTGTGCAAAAATATTAGAAAATGCTAATACTAATGCGAATAAACTTAATCCTAATCTTTTTCTCATCATTATTTAATTTATTTTATTTGCTTAACCAAATTGATGGATTCAAGTGATGTGTTCCTTTAAAGATTTGAAATTTATATTCACTTACACCATCTTCGTTTGTACTTACTGTTCCGATAGATTGTTTTGTATCGACTTTTTGTCCGTTTTTAACACTTACGCTTTTTAGGTTTGCGTAAACGCTCATGTATTCGCCGTGTCGTATAATTACAACTAATAACCCTGTAGGCCCTTTTGCTACTCTTGATACTTCCCCTTTGAATATTGTTCTAACTGTTGAGCCTTTTGTTGTTCTAATATCTATTCCTTTGTTTTCAATTACAGCTCCTTTTACTTCTGGGTGTTTGTGTACACCATATTGAGATACTATTACTCCTTGTGATGTTGGCCAAGGAAGTTTTCCTTTGTTGGCTTCAAAGCTACTTGATAATGCAACTTCTTCTGGTGTTGTTGCTATTGTGTAATTCTTCTTTTTTGCTGTTTCTATTGCTGCTTTATTGGCTTCAGCTTCTTTTTTGTTTGTTGTTGTGTTAGTAGCCATTTGTTGTTTTTTCTTGGCTGCTAATTCTTTTTGCTTTTTAACTTCCGCAGCAATGGCATTATCTATTTGTTGTTGTAGCTTTTTAACTTGTTTTTGTTTGTCTTTTAAGTTTTTGGCTAATTGCTTTTCTTTCTTTTGTAATTGATTGACAGTTTTTTGTTTTTCTGTCTTTTCTTTGTTAAGTTCTTTTGAGTTTTTTAATTCTTGTTGTAGTAATTTTTCTTGGTTAGTGCGTTTAAGCTCTAATTCGTTAGTGCGTTTTGATAATTCGTTAGTTTTTGATTGTATTTGTGCAAGCTTTTCTTTTTGTAAATCTCCAAATTGGCGGAAAAAGATATATCTTTGATAAGCTTCTTTGTAATCTTTTGAAGAAAAGATGAATAATAATTTGTCTGTATTTGTTTTATTTTTTTGTGCATAACGCAACATTTGTGCATAGCTTTCTCTTAGGACAGTTATTTCCTTGCATAATTCTCCAATTGATTGTTGGGTGCTTTTTATTTCGTTGTTAAGCATCCCCATTTGTGAGTTTATGTTTTTTATCAATTTTTTTCTTTGAGCTATCTTTTTTTCCAATACTCTCAACTCTGAAGTAGACATTTTCTTTGTCTTTTTCGTCTCGTTGAGGATTTTATTCATTGAAGCAATCTCTTTTTCTAACTTGATTTTTTCTTTTTCTAATTTGTTTCTGTCTTGCGAATAGAGATTAAAAGGAAATGCTATCATACTTAGTATTAGTATGATAATATATTTCTTTGCCTTGTTGTTGTTTGTCTTGGAATTATAATTTAATTGCTTCATATTTGACCGCCAAAATTACAAATATTTGCTGAAATATCGCTAATTTGTGATTATTTATTTTATACTAAATCAATTCTTGACGTAAGGCATCTTGTTTTATAAATATGAATAAAAGGAATGTAAAGGCCCATAGAGAAGATCCCCCATAGCTTATGAAAGGTAAAGGAATGCCTATTACGGGTAAGAGTCCTATTGTCATTCCTATATTTACGAAAAAGTGAAAGAATATTATGCTCGCAACTGAATATCCATAGATTCTGGCAAATTTTGAACGTTGTCTTTCTGCCATTTTTATGAGTTTTGTACATAAAACTATGAATAATATAATCGTTAAAGAGGCTCCAATAAATCCCCATTCTTCTCCAATGGTGCAAAATATGAAATCGGTATCTTGTTCGGGAACAAAATTGAATTTTGTTTGTGTTCCATTTAGAAATCCTTTGCCTACAACTCCACCTGAACCGATTGCAATTTTACTTTGATTTACATTATAGCCTACTCCTTTGAAATCTTCTTTTTTTCCAAGTAAAACCTCTATTCTATCTTTTTGATGTGGTTCTAAAACGTTTTCAAAAACAAAATCAACGGCTAAGGTAAATAGAGAAGCTCCTATAAAGGTACATATAAATATCCAAATATTTAGTTTTCTTATACGTTTTCTTAAAATAAGATATGCACTTGCGATAATAATAAGGTATATGGCAATTAAAATGTATTGATTTACAAGAAGGGCTAATATGAACAATAGAATACATGTTGCTCCTATTATTAGAATATAGGAAGACATGCCTTCTCTGAATAAAACAAATACGAATGAACAAAAGACCAATGCAGAGCCAGTATCGTTTTGTAATAAAATAAGTAACATCGGAATCATTATTATGGTAATTGCGGAGATCCTTGTTTTCCATTTTTTAAAATCAGCAGTAACCGAGGATAGGGTTTTTGCTAATGCTAATGCTGTTGCTCCTTTTGCAAACTCTGATGGCTGAATTCCAAAATCTCCTATGCCAAACCATGATTTTGCTCCTTTTGTTTCTGAGCCTATGATTAAGACGGAAATAAGCATAAGTATGAAAATACCATATATTATATATGATGTTTGGGAGAAAAATTTTGGATCTAAAAGTAAAACGAAAAATGCAATTAAAAGAGATGCACCAATCCAAATTAGTTGTTTTCCATATCGACAGGAGAAATCAAGAATACTGCTATTATCTCCTTCGTAAACGGCAGCGTATATGTTTATCCAACCAAAGAATACGAGTATTAAATAAATGATTATAACACTCCAATCAATATTTCTAAGTAAGCTTTTGTTTTTTCTGTCCATTATTTTTCTAATTCAAAGAAAGAAATTATTTTTTCTTTGTTTTAATTTTACGTTTCAAAGGTAATGGCTGACAAGGGTTTGTCTCTATATAATATTTCTCCATTTCTTCTCGTTCAACCTTTCCTCTAATATGTTTTTCTACAATAAGACTTGCAATAGGTGCAGCCCAAGTCCCTCCTCCTCCTTGTGCATTTTCTATATACACAGCAACAGCAATCTGTGGGTTGTTTTTGGGCGCAAAACAAATAAATACAGAATGGTCATCTCCTATATTTTCAGCTGTTCCTGTTTTTCCGCAAACTGCAATGTCATCTATTTTTGCCCTTCTTGCAGTTCCGCCAGCCTCATGCACTACTCCATACATTCCTTCTACTGCAATGTCCCAATATTCAGGGGCAATCATACTATGATGCTTTTCTGAATAATTTAT
>JAGCLI010000040.1 GCA_017647065.1 Bacteroidales bacterium | reverse complement strand
TTTTTCTTTGTTTTATTTTTGCGATTCTTTTCTTTAATTTTTTTCTTTAAAATTTTGTTGGATTAAAATAAAGTTATATTTTTGCAGTGTACTATTGCAGTAATACACTTAAAAAGAAAGTTATGATAGAAATTAAGAATCTTTGCTTTGGATACAAGAAAGGCAAAAATGTATTGGAGAATGTTAATCTTAATTTAAAGAAAGGTTGCATTCATGGTTTATTTGGAAAGAACGGAGTCGGCAAAACGACATTGTTAAAACTAATTGGCGGATTGCAATTCCCCGATAAAGGAGAAGTAAAGGTAGGAAAGTTTACGCCTTCCGAAAGAAAAGTAGCATTTCTTGCAGATATGTTTTTCATTTCAGAAGAGTTGTATGACTCACACCTCACAATAGAAAAATATGTCAAAATAAACTCAGTCTTTTATCCAAACTTCTCACAACAAGACTTTGAAGCCTACCTAAAAGACTTTGAAATAGAAGACACAAAACAATACCTGCACAAACTATCCTATGGAACAAAGAAAAAAGTCTTCATTTCCTTTGGCTTAGCTTGTCATTGCAAACTAATATTACTTGACGAGCCAACAAACGGTCTTGATATTCCTTCAAAGAGTCAGTTTAGAAAAGTAATATTACGAGCAATGAGTGATGAGACTTGCGTAGTTATTTCAACACATCAAGTAAGAGATTTGCACAATCTTATAGATTCTGTATTGATTCTTGATGATACAAACGTATTGCTAAATGCTACAAACGAAGAAGTTTGCAATAAATTATTCTTTGGTATATGCGATACTCTGCAATCAAAAGAAGAAATGCTATATAGCGAAGACGATGTAAGAGGACTTAAATTTGTAAAAGAGAATACCGAAAACCAAGAAAGCGAGCTTGATATAGAAATACTCTTTAATGCAGCCCTTGCAAACAAAGAAAAGTTCAGAGAATTATTTTCATAATCAATACTCATAAAACCTTATAACAATGGAAATAAGTATAATAAGAATTAAGCATATTTTGAAAAAGATTTGGCAAGAAGAAAGAATGTATTTCTTACTCCTTTTCTTGATAACTTTTTTCGCAACAATAATGTGTGCAAGGAATCAATTATTAAGCATAATAGGCATAAGTGTTTTAAATGTGACTATTTACGCAGTTATATCCGTTATAGCATTTAAGTTATATAAAGACAAAAACACAAGAATACACACAATAAATCTGCCAGCCTCCAATTTAGAAAAATATATCTCAATATTTATTATTCATTTTCTTGGAGTAATTATTACAATATACGGAGCCTTTTACTTGGGATATTGTTTAAGTTTACAAATCTTTCCAAATCAAGTAGGTTTTCCTATAAATATAGAATATCAATTTAGCCTACAAAGTATTATTTCAATGCTTAGCATAGCTGCAATTATGTTTTACGGCTCCTTGTTTTTCAAAAAAAATAGCCTAGGCCTTACTTTCTTTATTATTTTTATGTGTAGTCTTATTTTTATGGCACTTACATATCTTATCAACGGGAAATCATCATACGTATATAACTATTATTTTGATGTTACTTTAAACTCAATCATTACAATAGGCTTTCTTGTGCTTACATATTTAAGATTAAAGGAGGAAAGGGCGTAAGACTATGATAAAACAACAAACACCAATCTTTTATCAGCTTGCCAATAAACTATGTGATGAAATTCTTGCAGGTAAATATCAAGCCGACAATCGCATTCCTTCAAGTAGAGAGCTGGCTGTTTACTTTGAGGTCAATCCAAATACGGTTGTGAAAAGTTTTGAGGTGCTTTCTAACTATGAAATCATATATGAGAAAAGAGGAATGGGCTATTTCGTTTCTCCTTTGGCAGTTGAAAGAATATTAGAGCAAAGAAGAAAACAGTTTTCCGAAGAGTATTTGCCACAATTTTTCAAAACAATGGAGCAACTCTCCATAAACATTGAGCAACTCTCGAAATTATATGAACAATACAAACAAAACAAAAAATAAAGACTTATGAAAATTCGTAAAACCACAGTATTAACAATAATATTCATAGCTTGCATAATTATAGCACAAGTAATAGATGCAGTAATTTAAAGAAAGAAAATTATGGAATTAAGTATTAGAAGATTAAGCCTATTATACAAGAGACTCTTTGCAATGAGAGGATTGGATTTGCTTACACAAACAATTCTCTATTTTTTATTGTGTTGTTTTTTTCCTTGGATTTGCAAGATAGTTGGTGATATTGAGTTATATTTTTTTGAAATGACTTACTTCATAATTTTGTGGACAAATATTGTTATGCAAAATAATTTTAATTTTAATAAGGAAAACTCACTCCTTGCTCAATTAAATCTTCCAGCCTCTTGCTTAGAAAAATATATTCTATCGTTTACATACATTTTTGTGTTGTTGAATGGAGCGTTATTGTTTGCTTTATTTCTAAGTATTCCGATAAACAATTTGTTAATTGGCAATCCGACGAATCTTATTGAAAGTTGGCAATATTTTATCTCTTTTCTCTCTCTAAAAAATTGGGGGTTGATAGATCATTTTTCACTTCTATTTATTTTTGCCCTTACATTCTTTTGCTCATACTTTTTCAAGAAAAATGCAAGTCTAAAAACAATTATTGTAATTCTTGTATTTGCGGGATTGAGTTTTCTAAATACATATTTAGTTGATTGTAATCCTTTGTTTATGTATGATTTTATCTATGACGATAGAGCATTTCTTGATTACTTTAACACAATGTCAGAAATAATGCATCAGTGTATGCCGATACTTCTAACAATAGCATCAATATTTCTTTTTGTGCTTACATATTTTCGTATGAAAGAAGAAAGGGCGTAAAAACTTAAAACTATGAAAATAAGAAAAACAACAATTGCTTTAATAATAGGTTTATTTATATTCTTAACTTGTTTATATATAACAATAGGTTATGCCGACAAAGAGGCAAACAAAGCATATAGAATAGCAAAAAAAGTAGGCAAACCATTGATAGAATACAAGCAAACAGGAGCCTATTTTGGTTATATTGAGACAAAAGAAATTGGAATCGATACTACCGAAAACGGTTCGTCAATAATCTATTCTACATCATTTGAAATAAAGAAATAAAATCCAACTTTTGTAATTTTTTATTTGGTTTTGCGACTAATGAGGTGTAGAAACAAAAAAAACAGACAATGGACCTGAAAGAAGAATACACCAAAATGGTTATGCAACACAAGGACATAATCTACAAAGTCTGCTATATTTATGCCGAAAAAGACTATATTGAAGATTATTACCAAGAAGTGTTGATAGAATTATGGCGAAGTTTCCCTCACTTTCGTTCAGAATGCAAAGCAAGTACGTGGATTTATCGCATAAGTCTTAACACCTGTATTTCCTTTGTAAGAAAGAAAAAACGCAATCCACTTTCAAAGATTCCCCCTCTTGAAGTAGATTTAACCTTTGAAGATAAGGAAAAACAGCAACAAATAGAATTTTTGCACACTCTAATAAATCGTTTAGATATATTAGAAAAATCCTTGGTCTTGCTTTGGTTAGAAGACCTTTCTTACGATGAAATCGCAAGCATAACAGGACTTTCAATCTCAAACGTAGGAGTGAAACTTGGCAGAATAAAGGAAAAATTAAAGAAAATGTCGAACCAATAAAAAATTACAGAAATGGAATTAGAAGAATTAAAAAAACAATGGGCAGAAATGTCCAAAGAATTGGAACAACAAAAGATTATCAACCGTCAAATCATAGAACAATCCTGCAAATCAAAGGCAAATTATCTTACATTCAACTCTGTTTTCGGAATATGTTTGTCTGTGATAGCAAATTGCATACTAATTTTTACCAATGACCTATTATGCCAACTTCTTCCTATGTGGTATATTATTCTTATCTATGTTGCAATAGATGGAGCCTTGATAAATCAAAGCATAAGCCTATATTTTCTACTTAAAATGAAGCAGCCGCAAAACAATATCATAGAAAAAGAGCGTTGGTTTATGAAATTTCGCATCTGTGAGCGTATAAACATAATTTGGCAGAGTGTTATTTCAATTCCTTTGGTTGTTGCATTCTTCTTTATTTACAATAATCTTCAAGCAGACTACATACTTAAACCGACATCTTACGCAATTTCGGTTATGATTATAGCAACTGCTATCGCAATATTAGTAAGTTTCTTCTATGCAAAGCAGATTAAAGAACTAAAATCACAAATTCAAATCTTAAAACAATTTGAAAAATAGAGCAAAATGAAGAAAACGATAATCATTACTTTAATCTCAATAGTTATATCGGCTTGTAGTTCGAGCCGATATAACGTTTACAAACCTGAAACTTCTTATTCCTATCAATTAATTCACATAAACGACAAAGGAGATACTCTAAGCAATTGCTCTTTGCAAATGAGTACACTTAAAAACTCTTTTTTCGGTGAAGCAGGTCTTCGTTATGATTACGAAAAATGTGGTAATCAACCTGCATATTACGAAATCACTTCATACATTGACAACGAAAACTATGTTGAATTGCACCCTCCGAGAATGGGAATGTTGTCTTTTACCGCTGTTTTGCCGTATCCGAATTATCATTACCCGGAAGGCTGTGTTGTTTCAATAAATGGAGAAACCTATTTTGAGAAAACCACCTTCGCACCCGCAAAAGGCAAAACCATCTCCTATAAATCAGAACAAGAAGGCGAAGAAATAATCCTTTGCAAAGGCAAAGAAATAGAATGCTACACGATAAAGGGAGAAAACACAAGTCATATAGAAGAATTAGGACAATATAAAGTAAAATATTACTTTCACTCCTCTCTTGGATTTGTCCGTTGGGAATACACACTCCCAAATAACGAGAAGATAATATTGCAATTAAAATAAAAAAAACAAAGACTTAGAATTTTCTTTCTTTGTTTCAGATTATTTTTTCAAAGAGAAAACGAATTTTCTCTAAGAGAAAATGGATTTTCTCAAAGAAAAAACGAAATGAAAACGCAGATTTGTTCGCCACCACCGAACAAAATCTGCGTTTTTTGATATTTTTACTTCATTAGCCTTTTTTCGTTATAGAGAATAAATTGTTAGTCTAGTAGTATGCAGAATAAAACAAATATTCAGTAGGGATAACTTCTACTATTTCAAAGAGTAAGTTCTTAGCGAGATATGCTTGTATTGTCTTTTTCGTTCTTGAAACGAAATAATTTATATATCCTCTTGATTGTATATTATTTTTTAGGCATTATAGGTTCTGAAGTGACTTGCTCTTATGTTATCTACTTGTTGTTTTTTCGATATTCACTACCTATATATCGGTCTGAAGTCCTATGACCACAATTGGTACACCCAAAACCTATTGAATTACCCCATTGATCAGGAATGGTACTCATGTATTTCCCACACTTTGGACAGTATCCATTATTGTACTCCTTCTCTTCCTTTTTGTCCTTTGCCTTTTCATTTAGGACACAAATAAAAATACTTGCAAATAGAATTAAAAAACCCCACATAGTTAATAAAATTAAAAATTTACGCCTTCTAATATAATATCTGCTAATTTTATATCAATTGTGTGATGATTCAATATTGCAGGAATCAGAACTTTTTCTATGTAGCTTCTAGACATTGGCTCTCCACAGCCCATATTGTACCCTTCAAAAAAAGAAATAATTCCATTCTTTACTTGCTCATCTGATAGTTTATATGCATTTTTACAAACGTGGCAAACAGATTTTAATGATGTAAACATTAAATTATCCGATTTAAACATGTTGTTACACATCATGAACATAAAAACTTGTCTCATTACTTTATTAAAGTCCATATTATAATATTTTAGCTAACCAATTCCCAGAAGAAAGCGGATTAAATAAAGAAAGGTGCGGGAACTTATTGCTTTATCCTATAGTAGGGCTTCTCGCATTGCCTCGGCATGGATAAAACAACAGCCCACACCAGGTAATATGTAAGAAGCCACTAATGGCTATACATATCAATGATGTGGTACTATTGTTATCATCTTCATGCCTAATAAAACTTTGCGAGAATTTTACTACGAAGATAATTTCAATAACACCTTTGCACTTCATTATGAAGATGCGTTGCAAAGGTATAGATTTTTTCTTAATAAAATCTACTTATTGATAAATATTTTCATTTTTATCAAAGAACTAAGAATTTAATTCAAAGAAATAATTGACACAAACAAACTCCGATATTATTTTACTAATACCGGAGTTTGTTTGTGTTATTATATTCTTTTTAAAATACGGTGTGTTCTAAGAGTGTTTTTACGCCTATGCCGATTAGGATTATACCTCCTAAGAAAAGGGCAAAGCGAGGTTTGATAAAGCGTACTTTTTCGCCCATTCTTACGCCTATTAGTGAGATTGTGAATAGGGCAATGAAGATTATTGCAAGGGATATTAGAATTTGAAGGAAGGTGTATTTTAATGGAAAGCCTATTCCTACGACAAAAGCGTCCATAGAGGTTGCAAGGGCAAGGGTTAATATTACTTTTATGCTGCTTATGTCAAAGATTTTTTCTTTTAGTTTGAATTGTCTGCCTTCCATTATCATTTTTATACCGATTATCGCAAGAAGAACGAAGGCTATCCAATGATCGACTTTTGACATGAAGATAAGAAAGACTTCTCCTAAAAGACTTCCTAATGAAATCATCAATACATGGAATATTCCAAAGCAAAAGGCAAGGAGTAATGTTCTTTTTTTGCACATGCATTTTTGTAATCCACAGGTAATTGATACTGTGAATGAGTCCATTGATAGTGCTATTGCTAATAATATTACTTCTATTATAAATCCTATGCTAATCATTTTAATTTATTGGTTATGTTTATGAATTGTTCTACGGTTAATTGTTCTGCTCTTTTGGTTAGTAGTTCTGAGTCTATGTCTTCAAGGTTCATTCCAAGGGGTTTGAGACTTTGACGTATCATTTTTCGTCTTTGATTGAAGGCTGTTTTTACTACTTTTACAAATAGTTGTTCGTTACAGTCTAATTGTTTTACGTTATTGCGTTTTAGGCGTATTACTGCTGATTTTACTTTTGGTGGTGGGTCAAATACGTGTTCGTGTACGGTGAATAGGTATTCTATTTCATAGTATGCTGAGAGTAAAACGGAGAGTATGCCGTAGGTTTTGTTGCCTGAGTTTGCACATACTCTTTCTGCTACTTCTTTTTGAAACATTCCTACGAGTTGTGTGGCTTTGTCTTTGTTTTCAAATAGCTTAAATAGTATTTGATTTGAGATATTGTATGGGAAATTGCCCATTATGGCAAAGGTGTTTTCGTAAATGGTGTTTAAATCCATTTTCAGAAAGTCTGCCGATATTATGTTTTCTTGTAATTGTGCGTAGTTTTTGTGTAGGTATTCTACGCTTTCGGTGTCGATTTCTACGACTTTGAGGTGTTTTACTTTGGGATTTTCAATTAGGTATTTGGTTAATACGCCCATTCCTGGACCTATTTCTAATACTTCTGCTTCTTCTAATAGGGAATAGGCAATTTTTTCTGCTATTGTTTCGTCTTTGAGAAAGTGTTGCCCAAGATGTTTTTTTGCTCTTACTTTTTCCATTCTGCAAAAATAAAAAAAAGGAAGCACAATTAAGGCTTCCTTTTTTATTTTGTTGGTTTATTATTCTCCTAATTCTGCTCTTTGGAAAGCAGTAACAGTCAAATCTTTGTCTATCTTTTTCAAGTGTTCTTCTACGCTTACTTTTGCTTCGCGAGTGTATTCTTGGCTTAACAAAGTGCTTTCTTTGAAGAATTTGTTTAGCTTTCCTTGTGCTATTTTTTCAACCATGTCTTCTGGTTTTCCTTCTTCTCTCACTTGTCCACGATAAACTTCCATTTCTCTTTCTATGATTTCAGCAGGAACTGATTCTTTATTCAATGCTACTGGACGTCCAGCGATTACTTGCATTGACATTTCTTTTCCTTCTTCGTCATATCCTGCTTTTGAAAGTCCAACAACTGATGCCATTCTATTACCTGGGTGAACGTATGCGTAAGTTGCAACTGCTTCAATAGGATAGTAGTGTGATAATGTTATCTTTTCTCCTATTTTTGCAACTTGTTCTACAATCATTGTTTCAACGCTTATACCGTTTATAGTTAAAGCCATTACTTCTTCCAATGATTTTGCTTTTGCATCAACTGCTGTTTGAAGTACTTCTCTTGTGAAAGCTACGAAGTCTTCGTTTTTAGCTACGAAGTCTGTTTCGCAGTTCATCATTATTACTGCTGCAAATGTTTTATCTGCGTTTACTGTTGCTAAAACTGCTCCTTCGCTTGCATCTCTGTCAGCTCTTTTTGCAGCAAGTTTTTGTCCTTTTTCACGAAGATAATCTATTGCTTTATCCATATCGCCATCGCATTCAACTAAGGCTTTTTTACAGTCCATCATTCCAACGCCTGTACGTTTTCTTAGTTCATTAACGGCTGCAGCTGTTATATTTGCCATTTTTATTTACGTTTTAAGGGTTCTTATTTCTTTTTTACTTGTCTTCTTGGACGTCTTTCGCCATCTTCTGCAACAGCTTTAACTTTTTTTACTTTGTTTTGAGCTTCTTCTGGAGCTACTTCATCGTCTAAAAGTTCTGTTGCTAATCTTTCTTCTGCTTCTGCTTCTTCTGCAATACGAGTATCTTTGTCCATTTTTCTTTCTTGACAACCTTCTTCTATTGCTTTACAAACGTAATCTAAGATTAATGAAATTGATTTTGAAGCATCGTCGTTTGCAGGTATAGGGAAATCAACTGCATTAGGGTCGCAATTTGTATCAACCATAGCAAAAGTTGGGATATTTAAACGTTTTGCTTCTGCAACTGCGATGTGTTCTTTGTTTATGTCAACAATGAATAATGCAGATGGTAGACGTGTAAGATCAGCTATTGAACCTAAGTTCTTTTCTAATTTTGCTTTTTCTCTTGTTATTTGCAATCTTTCTCTTTTTGAAATTGCAGTAGAATCTTTGTCTGCAAGTAATTTTTCTAAAGAGTTCATTTTTTTGATTGCCTTTCTAATTGTAACAAAGTTTGTAAGCATTCCGCCTGGCCAACGTTCTGTTACAAATGGCATATTTGTTCTTTTTACTCTTTCAGCAACAATATCTTTTGCTTGTTTTTTTGTTGCAACAAACAAAATTTTCTTTCCTGATTTTGCTATTTGTTTTAAAGCTGCTGAAGCTTCTTCAACTTTTGCTGCTGTTTTGTGTAAATCTATAATGTGAATACCATTGCGTTCCATATAGATGTATGGAGCCATTTTTGGATTCCATTTTCTTCTTAGGTGACCAAAGTGTACACCTGCATCAAGCATTTGATTAAAATCTATCATTTCTTTTTTCTTTTTTGTTTACATTCCTAATTTACTATCAATTGATAAGTAGTTGTTTTTTACAAATCTTATCAATTTGGATACTAAACAATATCCATATATTAACGTTTGCTGAATTGGAAACGTTTTCTTGCTTTCTTTTGACCTGGTTTTTTTCTTTCAACCATACGAGGGTCTCTCTTTAACAAGCCTTTTGCTTTCAATGCACCTCTATCTTCTATGTTTGCTTCGCATAAAGCTCTTGCAATAGCCATACGTAAAGCTTCTGCTTGTCCAGAAATTCCACCACCATCTAAGTTTGCTTTTACATCCCATTGACCTTCTGCTCCGATTGTTTCGAAAGCTTGACGGCAAATGTATTGTAATGGAGCTGTTGGAAAGTATTCTTTATAATCTCTTCCGTTTACAATTATAGAACCATTGCCTTGTTTCATATAAATTCTAGCAACAGCACATTTTCTTCTACCTATAGTGTTTATTACTCCTTCCATATCTCTTATCTGATTTCATTAAGGTTTACTAATCTTGGTTGTTGTGCTTCAAATTTATGATTTGGTCCTGCAACAACGTGAAGATTTCTATATAATTGACTTCCTAATTTATTTTTTGGTAACATTCCTTTTACAGCGTGTTCAACTACTCTGATAGGGAATTTAGATAATAATTCTTTTGGAGTAGTAAAACGTTGTCCTCCTGGATAACCTGTGTGTCTTACATAAACCTTATCAGTAAGTTTCTTACCTGTGAATCTTACTTTATCAGCATTGATAACTATTACATAATCTCCACAATCAGCATTAGGTGTGAAGCAAGGTTTGTGTTTACCTCTTAATATGTTTGCAACTTTTGTTGCTAAACGTCCTACGACTTCGTTTTCAGCATCAATAACAATCCATTCTTTTTTTGCATTTTCTTTGCTTACTGATACTGTTTTATAGCTTAATGTTCCCATTTTTGCTTTTCTTCTACGTTTTTTATAATACTAAATAAACTCTTTTTGTTTGAATTTTAAGAATCAAACGGGCAAGTAAGACTCTTGAAATTCAATAACTTGCTTTTTCCAATTTAACTAACCATAGGATAATAACGGGTCGCTGATTACCTAAATTGGAGCTTGCAAAATTACTACTTT
>JAGCLI010000039.1 GCA_017647065.1 Bacteroidales bacterium | reverse complement strand
CTCCGTCTGTGGCCTCGCAGGAAAGGACTGTCGCGTCAAATTCTTTTGCGTGTCCGTCGTTTTCGTATATCTTCAATATTTCCATTTTCAAATCCTATCAAATATGTTCTATAAGCTTACTGATTGTCCAACTCGTGAAAAAGCCGGATGGACTAATGATGCTCAAAGTTCCTGTGAACAAATATTAACAAATTTTGAGGCAGAGAATTTACTGACAAAATGGCTGAAAAAGCTGGAATGTCAAAAACAGATGCTCAAAAAGCATTTGAAGCGTTTTTAGGTGTAACAAAAGAATATTTACAAGCAGGAGAAAAAGTTTCTTTCTTAGGATTCGGAGCATTTTCTGTACAAGAAAAAGCAGAAAGAATGGCTAAAAACCCTCGTACAGGTGAAATGGTAAAAGTTCCTGCAAAGAAAGTAGTAAAATTCAAAGCAGGTTCTGAATTATCAGCAAATTTATAATCAATAACATTCAAATTATAAATTAAAAAGAAAGGACTACAAAGTTTTAGTAGTCCTTTCTTTATGTTAAACAATGTTTTCGGTAGGTTTAACAAGCGGAATAGGTTGCGGAAAGACCCTTATCTCCAAAGTATTCAATACATTTGGAGTACCAATATTTAATTCTGATCAACAAGCCAAAGAGCTTTACAAAGAAAAAGAGTTCTTAACACAAATAGTCCACATTTTTGGATCCTCAATCATAGAAAAAGGAGAGTTTTGTCCACAAAAATTAGCCAATATTGTCTTTAATGATAATAAAGCTCTTGAAAAACTAAACTCTCTCATTCACCCAAAGGTATTAGATAAATACAAACTTTGGCAAAGTAAGCAAACCTCGCCCTATACCATATTAGAATCGGCCATAATCCTTGAAATAGGTTGGCAAAATCACTTTGACAAAATCATAAACATAGAAACCCCAATAGAAATCGCGATAGAAAGAGTGAAACTCCGAGATAATATTTCCCGAGAGCAAGTTTTGCAACGCATAAACAATCAAATGCCTTGGCAAACAAAAAAACAACTATCAGATTACAACATTTATCACGACAACAACACAATGCTATTACCACAAATAATAGCAATACATGAAAATATATTAGAACAAATAAAACACAACGCACAATGAAAAAAACAATTTTTGTAATTATTGCACTCATTATGAGTTTTAGTGCTTTTTCTCAAATAAGCACAAATGAAAATCCTTATACCTATAAAATAGAAGGATTTAATTACCAAAAAATAGCAAATGTAAAAATAGACAAACCAGACCTTCAACAAGTTTTAGAAGAAGACATAGAAAACGATAAGCAGAATAAAATGATGCGATTCGGTGTAATACTACCTATTTACAAAGACTTCTTTGAATTAGCCAATAAAACACAAACAGCAGATGGTGTTGTATGGACATTAAGTGTAGAGGTAGAAGAGGCAGAGGCTTTAATCTTTTACTCAGACAACTTTCAACTACCACGCACAGGTAAATTCTTTGTTTATAATCCAGAAAGGACAAAAGTATTAGGAGCATTCACACACCAAAACAATAATGAATACAACACTTTCGCAACAGAATACATAGAAGGTGATAAAATAATTATGGAATACTATCAACCAAATAGCGAAAGCGAACAAGCACAAATAGAACTTACAGAAATAGGATACGCATATCGTGGAATTACAAAACTATCAAGCGAATATCGTTCATCAGGAGATTGTAACGTAAACGTAAATTGTTCAGAAGGAGATAATTATCGCCAACAACAAAGAGGGGTTTGTAGAATACAAATAAGAATGAGTAGTCAATACATCGGTTGGTGTACAGGTACTTTGGTAAATAACACAAATTATGATTTAAAACCATACCTTTTAACAGCAGCACACTGTATTGAAGACGTAGCCTCAACTTCTTATTACAGCCAATTTGTATTTTATTTCAAATATGAAAACTCTGGTTGTTCGGTAACAGCAAGTGAGCCAAGCCGTTCACGCTCTGTAACAGGTACAAGCGTAAAAGCATTAGACAATACATACGGTTCAAACGGTAGCGACTTTGCTTTAATGCTTTTAAGCGATGAAATACCACTATCATACTCACCTTATTGGTGTGGATGGGATAAAAGAAACACAGCAGTCAATAATGGAGTTGGAATACATCACCCAAGCGGAGACGTAAAGAAGATTTCAACATTTAATACTCGCTTACAAAATTCTTCATACGGCTCTTCATCAGCTACACACTGGTATGTAGAATGGGCAGAGACCGAAAACGGTTGGGGAATTATGGAAGGCGGTTCTTCAGGCTCAGCATTGTTCAATCCAGAGGGCAGAATAGTTGGTACACTTACAGGAGGAGCCTCAGGATGTGATGTTCCAGCAAGTTATAAATATGATGTATATGGAAAAATGTCTTGGCATTGGTCTTCAAACGGTAATACAAATTCAAGAAAGTTAGATCATTGGTTAGATCCTAATGAAACAGGCGTAAATTTTGTTGATGGAATGGATTATACCTCAGCTCTTACAAATCCAAATGCACAAAATATCTCATTGCAACTTTATCCTAATCCAACAAAAGATGAAATAAACATAACACTTGATCAATCTATTAAAATAAAACAAATAGATATTTTTGACCAAGCAGGAAGAAAAGTAGAAACACACACACTTTCATCTTCAACTCATACACTTAGCCTAAATCATTTGCAAAAAGGAGTTTACACTCTTAAAATCACAACCGATAATTCAATTCTTACAGAACAAATAGTATTAAATTAAATTTAAAAATTATGAAAATAAAGAAAGCTTATTTGGTTTTGCTTGTGCTTTTCGCAGTTTTACTCTCCTCATGTGCAACATCAAGCAGAGGAACGACTATGAAAAAAACAAGAAAAAAGAAATGTAAATGTCCAACATTTTCATATCAAGCCCCAAAACAAGAAAATACATATTATGTATAAAAGCATTACACACTTTAAGGGGCTCAATACACTACGATTTATTGCAGCCTCTTTGGTGGTTCTTCATCATAGTGCAACAATAGGATGAAAATATAAATAGTTTGTTAATAATAACCTTTCTAATTGCAGTCTTTTTACTTACAATTGTAATATCCTCTTTATCAAAACGTTACTTTGAGAATTTTTTTCTAAGAAAAAAATCAAAGAAAAATTTGAAAAAAGTAAAGAAAAAATTTCTTAAAACAAAGAAATAATTTTCTTAGTTTTTGTAAAATCAAAGAAAAGGTTTATTTTTGTAGTTTGAATAATTATTAACTAAAAGCGAATCAAGATGAAAAGAATTACAACGTTATTTTTATTAGCGTTATTTGCTTTTTCACCGTTGGTAAAAGCAGATGAAGGAATGTGGCTGTTGATGTCGATTGACAAACAGACATATAAAGAAATGAAAAAGAAGGGTTTGAAACTTACTTCTAAACAAATCTATGACATTAACAATGCTTCGTTAAAAGATGCCATTATTCAATTTGGTAGAGGTTGTACAGGAGAAATCGTTTCCGACCAAGGATTGATTTTAACCAATCATCACTGTGGTTATCCTCAAATTCAACAACACTCAACCGTAGAACACGACTATCTTTCTAATGGATTTTGGGCATATAATCAAAGTGAAGAATTGCCAAATCCGGGATTGACAGCTAAATTCTTCATTAGAATGGAAGATGTTACAGAAAGAGTGTTGAAAGGAGTAACAAATTCTACCTCAGAGGAAGAAAGAGCGAAAATAGTTCGTGCAAACTCAAAGAAAATTAAAGAAGAAGTAGAAAAAGGCACA
This sequence comes from Bacteroidales bacterium, assembly GCA_017647065.1. GTDB lineage: Bacteria > Bacteroidota > Bacteroidia > Bacteroidales > P3 > Onthomorpha. The sequence continues at coordinate 10,735 of JAGCLI010000039.1, read as the reverse complement.
ACTTACACAGCGGAAGTTTCTACAATGTTCAACGGAAATCAATATTGCCTATTTGTTTATGAGGTTTACGAAGACGTACGTTTAGTTGGAGCACCACCTTCTTCGATAGGAAAATTCGGAGCCGATACAGACAACTGGATGTGGCCAAGACATACAGGAGATTTCTCTGTATTTAGAGTTTATGCCGATAAAAACGGAAAGCCAGCTAAGTATTCAAAAGACAATGTTCCTTTAAAACCAAAACATTTCTTACCTATTTCATTAAAAGGTTTAAAAGAAAATGACTTTGTTATGGTTATGGGTTATCCAGGCACAACAGATCGTTTCTTAACTTCTTTCGGAGTAGAACAAGCAATAGATATTTACAATCCAAGTGTTGTAACAGCTCGTACAGCTTTAAGAAACGTAATGCAAGAAGATATGTTACAAGAACCAAGAGTAAGAATACAATACGCAAGTAAGTTTGCATCACTTTCAAACTATTGGAAATTTTATCAAGGACAAACAACATGTTTAAAAAATCTTGATGTAAAAAGCACAAAACAAGCATTGGAAAATCGATTTGCACAATGGATTGAAAAAGATGCAAAAAGAAAAGCAGAATATGGTGATGTATTAGCAAATCTAAAAGAAGCATATCAAGCAACCGGTGAATATGAATTGTTAAGAGTTTACACTAATGAAGCAATTCTAAGAGGAGCATCGGTATTTTCAATAGCAAGACAATTACGTCCACTTGAAGATGAATTAAATAAAAATGGCAAATCGGAAAAAGCAAAAGAAATAGCCTCAAAACTTAAAACCCAATTTGCAGGTATATTTAAGGATTACAACATAATAACAGAAGAGAAATTATTTGCAGCAGGTTTGGACGTATTTTTTAGAAATGTTCCAATCCTTCACCAATCACCAGAATTTTTATCAAATGCCTTTGCAAACGGTTACGACTTCAAACAAATAGCAAGCGATATTTTCAAAACATCTCTTTTAGTAAATCAAGAAAGTCTAACAAAACTATTAGAAAATCTTGATGTAACACAAATAACTAATGACCCTGCATACATACTAACAAATCAATTCATCTCAAATCTTAACGAAAAACTTGCCCTTGTTAAAACACAAAGAGAAAGTCTTAATAAATCAAATCGTTTGTTTGTAAAAGGCGTTATGGAAATGGACAAAGACAAACACTTTGCACCAAATGCTAACCTTACAATACGTTATACATACGGTAGAGTACGTCCTTACGAACCAAAAGATGGAATTTCTTATAAATATATCACAACCCTTGATGGCGTAATGGCAAAAGAAGACAATTCTTCATGGGAATTTACCGTACCTTCAAAACTTCGTCTTCTTTATGAAACAAAAGACTATGGTCAATATGCAGAAAATGGAAGCGTTCCTGTGGCATTCATAGCAGACCTTGACATAACAGGAGGAAATTCAGGTTCTCCAACAATCAATGCAAAAGGAGAATTAGTAGGAATTGCCTTTGACGGAAACTGGGAAGCAATGAGTGGAAACATAGCTTTCAATCCAGATCTTCAAAGATGTATTTCGGTAGATATTCGCTACGTATTGTTCATTATAGACAAGTACGCCGGAGCTACAAACTTGATAAAAGAAATGAAAATCGTAAAATAAATCAAAAAGGGAGGCTAAAAACCTCCCTTTTTTAATATCAACGCTTTTACGTCCGAAAGAAACCATCTTGTTTTGCGTTTTATTTTCTTTAATGTTGGTTCGCCAACGTATTGTTTTAGGTTTAAAAGTCCTTTTTCTTGCATTGTTTCAAAAAATTCTTCTCTTCTTGGGTGTGGTTTTGCACTTTTTACAAGGGCTGTGTTTGTCTCTAAAATATTTCTAAGAGTTGTGTTTTTAAAATCAAGTTTTAATTTTTTAAAATCAAGAAATAATTTATTGAAATCAAGTTTTATTTTTTATTGTAAAGAATCATTGCACTCACTCCTTTGTTGTCGTCAATTTCTGGGTGAAAACGATCAATGCTCCAATAATCTGCAAGGCTAATGTCGGCCATTGAGTTGAAATTCTTTGCAGGGCAGTTGTGGCAACTTTGTCTTAAAAATAGGTTTTGAAGAAATCCCCTCATATATAGGTTATCGTGGAGTGATTCTTTTAGAATGGTTTTGTCTTTTCCCTCTATTTTTAAATTAAACACTCTCCATGATTTGTCTTTGTTGCGAAATGATATGTTTTCTATTTCGTTTAGTGAAATTTTCTTTCTCTTGCATACTTCCTCTAAGTATTTTTCCCACACCAAAGGCGAGGGTACTCCGTGGCAAACTACCTCTATTGCAAGGAGGTTATTGTAATCTTTTCTAAGATAGAGCTTCAATCCCATGACTTGACAAGGTGTGCCGACAAAAAGTACTAATCTTTCTTGTAAAAGGTAGTTTTTTACTTTTTTGTAGCAATCTTTCATATCGGATTGTAGGTATTTTGAGCCCATTAGGGGTTTTAATTCCTCTTTTGTTTGTGCAAAGTCGTGAATTAGGTGAAAGTCTTTGTCGAATTTTGCTCCGCATACAACGCCTCCTTCCTCTATTACTTGATTTGCAAGGGCGATGAAAACACCTCCCGAAGAGGAGTTTTTTCTTTGGCTTTCTTCCGTATTTTTTACCGCAAAGGCTTCTATTTCTAATTCTTTTTCTTCTTTTGTATTAAGCACCGGACAAACCTTTTCGCATAATCCACATTCTATGCAATTGTGTTTTGAAAGTCTTACTTGTAAAAATCCTTCTTTATCTTCTTTTAGTTCTAAGCATTGCTTAGGGCAAATGTTTACACAAGCACTACAACCACAACATTGATTTGTTTTAACTCTATTTATTATGCACATTGTTTATTATTTCTTTTTTCTAATTTTGTTAATTAGGCTTAATGCTAATGATTTTTCATAATTATTCATTGAGCCAAGCCAAAAAAGAGGAATGTAAATAAGGGTGAATCCTCCAATTGCAAGGAAAAATATTAGCCAATTATCAATTGTTAAGCGATTTGCTACATAGATAGCTATAAGGCTTAAAAGGATAGGAGTAAGGCTCATTTTTATTATTTCTTTCCAAAAACTTATAATGTCTAAATCAACTTTTTTGTGATAATATATGTTCATTATTAAGACGTGTCCTAAGAATAAAGCACAAGAGGTTGCAATTGCACAACCAATTACCCCATAGTGTTTTGTTAATGGAAGGCTTACGGCGAAACTTAAAAGAGATATTGCAAGATATAAAAGGGAACGAAAACGCATTTGATTTCTTGCTTGAAGAATGCTTATTGCTACGTTTTGAATTAGTGGGACTAATAAAGGGAAGAAAAAAAGTAGGCAAATATAATAAGCATCGGAATAGGAATTTCCTACCCATAATTCTATGAATTGACGTCCAAAAACTACAAAGCCCGAAAGAATAAAACTCATTACTATGAATTGTAAACGTCCGGTGCGTATAAATAAATCCGAAACTTGTTTTTCGCTTCCTTTTTGTGTAATCATTGCGGTTATTTTGGGAAGTAGGATGCCGGAAATTGCGGTTGAGAATGACATATACATTTGTTGAATTTGTATTGCTATGCCATAAACCGCTACAAGTTTTGCTCCACAATATACTCCAACTACACTTTGTCCTAAACTCCAATAAATTCTATCCATAATAACGTTTAGAAATACCCAAAAGGAGTAAATGGAAACCTCCTTCAAAAGAGGAATGTCAAATTTGGCAAAAACAATCTTTATGTTAAGTTTTCGTTTGCAATAATAATAGTCTAAAAGTAGGGTTAGGACGTTAAAAATTGTTTGAACTACAACCATAGAAATTGCTTTATGGCCATAGGAAAGTAAAACAATCATTACGATAGGGTTGAGAATGATTCTAATTAGGTTGATGAGTTTTTGGAAAACAAATCTTTCGTATGCAACGATTATAGAGCGATAAACGCTCATTATAAATGTGAAAGCAAGGTTGAAGATAAGCAAAAGGAACATTATTCTAAGTTTTCCCAATTCGCTTTCGTTCATTGATTGAGAAAAAAGTGAATCAAGGTTAAAGTAAATCACACCCCCAATTGCCAAAGATAAAAGAGCGATTATGGAAAATATTATAAAAAACATTCCGAACATTTTGTTTAGTTCGTTTTGTTTGTTTTCGGCTTTGAATTTTGCGGTATAACGTATTACAGCGTTGCCAAAACCTAAGTCAAGTACGGTAAGAGTGCTGATAATTGAGGCAACTAATGAATAAAGTCCATATTCTGCTTGACCAAGTTTAAAAGTCATAAAAGGAGTGTAAAGTAATGCAATTACACTATTGAGAATCAGTGTTATGTATGAAAGTAATGCTCCTGCTTTTATTTGATTCATTGTTGTTTTTTTTGATTTGAGAAATGCAAAATTATAAAAAAATACAGATTTTTTTTGCAGATATTCAAAAAAGTAGTACTTTTGCAGTGGGTAAGTCTTGTACGACCAGCTCCCTCTGAATCTCCCCAGGGCGGGAACGCAGCAAGGTAAGGAGGTTGTAGCGGTGCGATATGAGTAGCTTGCCCTTTTTTTATTTCCTTACTTTATTCCCAATTTATTTAATGCGTTTTTATATTTTTCGGCGTTACGATAATGTTCGTTAGGCGTTGTCGCAAAATTGTGATAGCCCGAAAAATCTTCCTTAGCACAGAAAAACATATAGTTATGCTTTTGATAATTCAATACGGACTTTAAGGAAGAAACGTTAGGTAAACAAATCGCAGTAGGAGGAAGGCCTTTATTTATATAAGTGTTGTAAGGCGATTCGGTTTGCAAGTGTTTGTACATTACTCTCTTTATTGTGAAATCACCAACGGCATATTTTACGGTTGGATCGGCTTGAAGTAACATATCTTTCTTTAAACGATTGATGTAAACTCCTGCAATAGTTGGTTTTTCCTCGTTTTTATTTGTCTCTTCCTCTACAATTGAGGCTAAAACCACAACCTCGTGGCGTGAAAGTCCTATTTTTTTTAATTGATTGCTTTGATTTTCCCACCATTTGTTTGCCTCTTTTTCTAAGCGTTCTAAGAGTTTTTCGGCCGAAATGTTCCAATAAACCTCGTAAGTATTACAAACAATATTGTCAAAGAAGTTTTTTGAATCCGATGTATTATCTATTGCAAGTAAAATATCGTTTTCGGAAAGCATTAGTTGATTGGCAATTTTTTTTGCAAAGTCTTGTTTTAACCTTACTTTGTTAATCACAAGTTTAACGGGGGTTTGCAATCCGTTTGCAAGTGTGCGAACTAAATCTACTTGACTTGTCTTTGGCTCAATTACGTAATGTCCCGATTTTACGTTGTTTTTTAGATTTTTTACTTTGGAAAAAATTTCAAAAGCAGTCCTTTTTTCTCCTAAAACACTGCTTTTTTCTAATTTTTCTAAGACTTTTTCGTAGTTTTCACCGGGATAAATATATAAATTCACGCTTTCTTTGTTGAAAGTCTTTTTATTTAAAAGTGAAAAGCCACAAATGATTCCACTAATTAGAATTACGGCTACTATTGATAAGATAATTATTGTTTGTTTCTTCATAGTTTTTAGAATATTTTTTGATAAATATTTACGTTTTTAAAGTTTCTATTTACTAAAACCCAATCTTTTAGACTTGCACTAAACTTATATCCACATTTTTCAAACAAAGCAATGCTTTTTTCATTATCCTCGGTAATAAAAGCATAGAGTTGATGAATGTTATAGGTGTTTTGCATTATGTTTTCAAGCAAAGAAATTGCTTTTTGTGCATATCCTTTTTGGCGTTCGCTTTTGCAAATAAATATTCCTATGCCTGCTTTTGAATCTCTTGCCTCATAGTCATACACATCTATGCAACCTAATGTATAAATAGCGTTATTTCTTTCTACATCAATCATTAACCTCATTTGTTTCGCACTATAAAGGCTTTCGTTTTGGGAGTTAAGGACATAATTCTCTAAGGCGTATTTGGAAAAAGGTCGCATTGTGTTACCAAATTCCCATAATTCCATATCGTTTTCCCATTCGTAGAATAAATCTACATCATCTAATTCTACTGCTCTTAATTTCATAATGCAAAGTTAAAGAAAATTATACTATCTTTGCATAAAAAACAAAAAGATATGATAACATTTTTAGTTGCTCTTGCCGTTTTGGTGGCAGGATATTTCCTTTATGGAAAATTTATTGAAAAGGTATTTCAACCAGATGAGAAAAGAATTCCCCCAGCGATTGCACAAAGAGATGGAGTGGATTATATTCCGATGCCAACTTGGAAAATACTTATGATTCAGTTTCTAAATATTGCGGGATTAGGCCCAATATTTGGAGCAATTATGGGAGCAAAATTTGGACCCGCCTCTTATCTTTGGATTGTCTTTGGAAGTATTTTTGCAGGTGCAGTTCACGATTATTTTTCCGGAATGCTTTCAATGCGAAATCAAGGAGCAAGCCTTCCGGAATTGATAGGAAAATATTTAGGCAATGGAGCAAAACAAACGATGAGAGTTTTTACGGTTTTGCTTATGGTTTTGGTGGGAGCAGTCTTTGTTTCGGGACCGGCAGGCTTGCTTGCAAAACTCACACCCGATGCATTAGATATTACTTTTTGGGCTATTGTTGTTTTCCTTTATTATATTCTTGCAACACTTTTGCCTGTTGATAAGATTATAGGAAAGATTTATCCCATTTTTGCAATAGCTATACTTTTTATGGCGTTAGGAATGCTTGTTATGTTAATAGTTAAATCGCCCGTATTGCCGGAAATTACAAGTTTTTCAAGTCTTAAAAACACCTCACCCGACAATAATCCTATTTTTCCAATGATGTTTGTCTCAATTGCTTGTGGTGCGATTTCGGGATTCCACGCTACGCAATCTCCAATGATGGCTCGTTGCTTGAAAACCGAGAAACATGGTCGCCCCGTCTTTTATGGTGCAATGATTATTGAGGGAATAGTCGCTCTTATATGGGCTGCGGTTGCAAGTGCTTTCTTTTATGAAAATGGAATGGAGGAAAACAACGCAGCAGTAATAGTTGATAGCGTTACAAAAGAGTGGTTGGGAGTTGCGGGAGCGTTTCTTGCACTTTTAGGCGTGATATTTGCACCAATTACATCGGGAGACACCGCTTTTCGTTCGGCTCGCTTGATTGTTGCCGACTTTTTAAAGATGGACCAAAAGAAAATTTCAAAACGATTATTGATTTCCATACCACTTTTCATAGCAAGTTTTCTTATATTACAAATAAACTTTGATATACTTTGGCGTTACTTTGCTTGGTGCAATCAAACCCTTGCCGTTTTCACACTTTGGGCAATCACAATCTACCTTACAAAAGAAAAACGCAACTACTTAATAACCCTAATCCCTGCTTTATTTATGACAATGGTGTGTGTGAGTTACATATTCATTGCACCGGAGGGACTAAGCTTAAATCCTACAATTTCTTACATTGTGGGAGGAGTTGCAACTATAATTTCTTTAATTCTTTACATTATTTGGAATAAAAATAGTAATTTTGCAAAAGATAGAATTAATTAAATAATAATATAAAACAATAACCGAGATGATTAAAAAATTAGACGAAATCATTGAAGCCGTAAAAGTAAAAGGCAAAAAAAGATTAGTAGCAGCGTATGCTAACGATTCTCACACAATAGGTGCAGCATCAATGGCTATGGACCTTGGAATAGTAGAAGCAACCCTTGTTGGAGATATTGATACTATTAAAAAAGTTTGCGAAGAAGAAGGAATAGATGTAAACAAATTCAAATTAGTTCAAGAAGCTAATGAACAACTTGCAGCAAACAAAGCAGTAGAATTGATAAACGCAGGAGAAGGCGACATATTAATGAAAGGTCTTTGCTCAACAGACAAATATATGAGAGCAATCCTTAACAAAGAAAAAGGTTTAATGCCTGGTGGAAAACCAGTTCTTTCTCACGTAACAGTATTTGAAGTACCTACATACCACAAACTACTTATTACTTCTGACGTTGCAGTTATTCCAGCACCAGATTTCAAACAAAAAACAGCAATCACACAATATGTTATCAATACAGCAAAAACTCTTGGAATAGAAACACCAAAAGTTGCAATGATAGCACCAACAGAACAAATGAGTGTTGGAATTCCATCATGTGTTGATGCAGCTTTGATAGCAGCAATGGGAAATCGAGGACAAATAAAAGGAGCAATCATTGACGGACCATTAGCATTAGACGTAGCAATCGACAAAGAATCTGCACAAATCAAGAAATTAAAAGGCGAAGTAGCAGGAGATGCAGACTGTTTAGTATGGCCAAACATTGAATCAGGAAACGTATTCTACAAATCTTGCACAAAATTTGCAAAAGCAGAGCTTGCAGCAATGGTAGTAGGAGCAAAAGTTCCTTGCGTGTTGTCTTCAAGAGGTGATAGCACAAAAACAAAAATGTATTCAATAGCATTAGCTGCATTATCTTGCAAATAAGAAAATGGAAAATTGGTCAAATGAATTGCCATTCGTAGCAATAACCGTTTGCGACAAAGATGGCAAAATATTAGATATGAACCAACGCAGTCAAATGACCTTTGCAAAAAGTGGAGGCAAAGACTTGATAGGAAAATCCTTATTTGACTGCCACCCACAACGTGCACAAGAAATGATAAAGCACCTTATGAACTCCGAAGAGACTAATACATATACAATAGAGAAGGAGGGAGTAAAGAAATTGATTTATCAAACACCTTGGTATCAAGATGGGCAATTTGCAGGCTTAGTTGAAATGTCAATAGTCATACCAAACGACATTCCACACTATAAAAGATAAAACAAAAGCGGAGAAATCATCTCCGCTTTCTTTATATTATAAAAACAAAACGCTCGTTTGTCAAAAGAAAATTAAGACTTGCGAGCGGTTTTATTAGAGTTTTAGTTATAAAAACACCTTAAAGCTCATTGTTTTCTGTATAAAAATTTCCATCACGATAGTGTAAACGAACACAAGTCCAAATACTTTCTGCTTGTGTTAGATATGAAGAGCAATCTAAGGTAACCCTTCTTCCATCTTTACTTATACCACACTCTGTCACATGATTATTTTGAAAAAGAGGTTTTACACCATACATCCTATATACATTATTAAGTTTTTCAGAAACAGTAGCCCAATTATACATTGCTTTTTTCTTATCGTTATATTCTGCTATAAAAAAAATAGAATAAAAACATCTGTTTGAGAACGATACCGTCACTTCATTCCAACTAAAGCCTCCAAAGCTAAAATTATCAAAACTAATTCCATTTTCATGAAGTTTTCCACGAAATTTAATAGCGTCTGTTGAACTATCTTTAATTGGGAAAAGGTTATGTTTAGCAAAGCCTTCTATTACCTCTTCTTTCGTTGCACCAAAAGGAATTCCAAAAAACTCTCCTTGAATATTTTCATTGTAAACAATATCTTCTGGTTTTACACTTGTATCTTCTTGTTTTTCTTCTCGCAATCCTAAATGAATTAGGATTGAATTAAAAATTTCTTTTATGCCCATAATATTTAAATAATCAACGATCCCAATACAATACCTGCTATTACAAAAACAAAGAATCCAAGACAACCACTATTACTATTATGATTTACTGATATTCCTTGCCCTTCTTTTCTACAAGAATTGCAGATATAGAAATTTAGATTTGGATTCATACCATCCGTAAATTGACTTGGTGTACCTTTTATAGGAGAGCCACACATAGGACAACGACCATTATTTACAAGACCAATAGATTTTAGATAATTCATGGCATTAGCGTCATTAATTGCTCCCATAAAAAAATCACTAACATTACCAACTTCGTATGGAGCCACATTTTTCATAAATCTTCTCTCTACAGAACTATATCCATCTCCTTTAAATCCTGCTGCATTTAGTTCCTTAGCAATAGTTTCCATCCATTCTCTATAGGACATACTGTTTACTTCTTCTGCTGAATAAAATTTTTTCATATCTTTCTTTGGTTTAGAATAATTACTTTCTTGTTTTACTCTATTAATAGTTTGTAAAATTTGTTGTGTGGTAGGGTGGTTTTCGCCATCAACTGATTTCAATATTTCTAATGCTTCATTTAAATATTCTAATGCTTTGTCGGAGTTTCCTAATTTATCATAAACACATCCTATATAATTATAAGAAACTGCTACTTGGGACAAAAACACTTCGCCTCCCATTTTAAACATTACTAATGCTTTGTTAAGATAGTCTAATGCTTTGTTGTAATTTCTTAATTCATAATAAGCAATTCCTATTTTACAATAAGGAGCCGCTGAATAGGGCGAATCTTTCTTATATAGTGATTCTTTTATTCTTAGTTCTGCTTCAAAACATTCTAACGCTATATCGTAGTTTTTTCTATTTAAGTTTCTCAATCCATCTACTGAATATTGTTTTGCTAAATCTAATAATACATCAACTATACTAACATCAGCATTAAATTCTTCTTGATTATCAAATGTGTCCATATCTTAAAATTTTAATAAACTCATAAATTTAATTTTTAATTATTACATACTGATATTTAGTGCTTCAAAAATTTCATTTACGCATCTTCTTTTTAATTTTGTCATTTCAGAAATTATTTCTTTAGCCTCAGACTCATCTATTTCAATTTGATTTAAATTTTTGAGTAAACTTGTTACAAATACACGCATTTCCGTATTTGCAAGAATTTTATGATTAAAAAAAT
>JAGCLI010000038.1 GCA_017647065.1 Bacteroidales bacterium | reverse complement strand
TATCGGCACTGCTTGCTTGTATTGGCATATTAACTGCATTGCGTTGTGCAAAGTTTCTTAGATTTGCATTTGCTGAATTTAAATCGGGCAAATAGCGTCTTCGTCCACAGATACTTTGTGCAAAACCTTTTGTTGTGGCTGTTTCTATGCAAGTGGCAATGTATTGTTTTATTTGTGGATATGACGCAAAGTATTGTTCTATCAACTGTTGAGCTTCTTTTCTTGGTATGTGTAATTGTTCTGAAAGCCCAAAGGCTGATATTCCGTAAATGATTCCAAAGTTTACACTTTTAGCATTGCGTCTCATCTCTGAGGTTATTTCTTCTGGGGGTAGCATATAGATTCGTGAAGCGGTAGAAAGGTGTATATCTTCTCCTGATTGAAAGGCTTGACATAAGGTATTGTCTTTACTAAGTGAGGCTATTATTCTTAATTCTATTTGAGAATAATCGGCTGCTAAAAGAGTGTGATCTTCATCTTGTGGAATGAAACAAGAGCGTATTTGTTTACCTAATTCTGTTTTTATGGGTATGTTTTGTAAATTAGGACTTTCTGAGGCTAAACGACCTGTTGCGGTTGTGGCTTGTTTGTAATTGGTGTGGATTTTACCTGTTTTTTGATTTACTATTTCAGGAAGTGCATCTACATACGTGCTTTTTAGTTTGGTTAGTGAGCGATATTCTAAGATAAGTGGTATGATTGGGTGGTAGTTTATTAGTTTTTGCAATACGTCTTCGGAGGTTGAGTATTGTTTTGTTTGTGTTTTTTTGATTTTTTTGTCTGATGAGATTTGTAATTCATCAAAGAGTATTGTGCCTAATTGTTTAGGAGAGGAAATGTTAAATTCTCTTCCTGCTAATTGATAGATTCGTTGTTCTAATTCTTGTTTTTGTTCTTGTAGCAATTGAGAAAAATTATGCAATTGATTAGTGTCTATTTTTACTCCTTGTCTTTCCATTGAAAGAAGTACATCTACAAGTGGCATTTCTATATTGGTGAAAAGTTCTAATAGGTTGTTTTTTCTTAATTCTTCTTCTAAGATTGGTTTTAGAGCAAAAGTGATATCGGCATCTTCAACGGCATATTCGGTTAATAGTTCAAGGTTTATTTTGTCTATTGAAAATGGAGGTTTTGTGTTTTTCCCAAATACTGTTTCAAAGTCTATCATTGTGTATTCTAAGTATTTTTCACTTAAAATATCTAATTTATGACGTGATTCAGGATCTATGAGGTAGTGGGCTAGGAGTGTGTCAAAGGTTTTGCCTTTTACTTGTATTCCGTAATTAAGTAGGACATTTTTGTCAAACTTTATATTGTGTGCTACTTTTTCTATTGTTTCGTTTTCAAAGAGTGGTTTAATTGTTTCTATGAATTGTTTTTTTAATTCTTCGTTTTGAGGAATTAAAATAAAGAAACCTTTTTTTAATTGACTTACTAAGGAAATTCCTAATAATTGACAATCTATTTCTAAACCTGTTGTTTCTGTATCAAAGGCTATAAGGGGTTCTTGAAGCAAAGTGTTTACTACGTCTTTTAATTCTTCTATGGTTTGAATAGTGGTATAGGTATGAGGAACGTCTTTATAGGTTGGGTAGGTTGAAAGATTGAAAAGTGTAGGTTCTGAGGTTGGTGTTGTAAATAGGTCTGCTGTTGTAGGAGTGTAGGTGTTTTGATAGTGAGAGTTGAATCTTTTTGCAAATGTATTAAATTCTAATTCGTTAAATATTTGATTGCAGGATTCAAAGTTTGGTTGAGAGAGCATCAATTCTTCTTCGTTTAATTCAATTGGCACATCGGTTATTATTGTTGCTAATTGCTTGCTTTGAAGTGCTAAATCTTTGTTTTCTTCTATTGTTTTACGGATAGACTTGCTTTCGATTTTGTCGCTATTCTCTAATATGTTTTCTATACTTGAAAATTGTTGAATTAGAGCTTTTGCTTTTTTTTCTCCTATTGATGGAACGCCGGGAATATTATCAGAAGAATCGCCCCAAAGTCCTAATATGTCTATCACTTGTGAGGGCATTGTTATTTCAAAGCGTTGTAATACTTCTTCTACTCCCCATATTTCGTCCGGATTAGCACCTCTTCCAAGTTTTAACATTTTAATATTTTCTTCTACTAATTGTGCATAGTCTTTGTCGGGCGTTACCATAAAAACTTCATAGCCTTTATTTACTGCTTTTTTTGCAAGAGTGCCTATTACGTCATCTGCTTCATAGCCTTCTTTGCAAAGTAGAGGTATGTTCATTGCTTGAATTATGTTTTTTATATATGGTATGGATTCTCTTATTTCCTCAGGCATTGCTTGACGATTTGCTTTGTATTGTTCAAACTGAACGTGTCGGAAGGTTGGTCCTTGCAAGTCAAAGGCTATTCCAAGATGTGAGGGATTATATTGTTTTATTATGTCTAATAATGTGTTGCAAAATCCTAAAATTGCGGAAACATTTAGTCCTTTTGTGGTAATTCTTGGATTTTTATTTAATGCATAAAAGGCTCTATATATTACTGCCATTGCATCTATTAGGTAAAGTGTCTTTTTATTCATTGTTTTATTTTTTTCTACAAAAATAAAACTTTTATGGTTAGAAACAAAAAAAACCCCCCTTCTTAATTTAAAAAGGGACGTTCTTGGTTTTATTGTTATTTGTTTTTTACAATCTTTCTAATTGTACTGTAAAGTGACGCATCAATTCTGCTTCCCAAGTGATTTTTACTCCTCTTGTTATTTCGTTTCTTCTGTCGTAAACGTTCTTTAAAGCAGCTGCTATAACGTCCATGTGATTGTTTGTGTAAACTCTTCTTGGTATACATAAACGTACGAAGTCTAATCCGCCGAAACGGTTTTCTCTTGTAACAGGATCTCTATCTGCTAAGATGTATCCTATTTCGCAACCACGGATACCTGCTTCTAAGTAAAGTTCACAAGTAAGTGTTTGTGCAGGGAATTCTTCTTTTGGTACGTTTGTAAGGATTTTGTCAGCATCTACGAAGATTGCGTGTCCTCCAACAGGGCGTTGGTAAGGTATTCCATATTCGTCTAATTTTGCTGCTAAGTATTGTACTTGACGGATACGTGTGTCAAGGTTGTCAAATTCTGTGTTTTCGTCTAATCCTACTGCTAAAGCATCCATATCTCTTCCGTTCATACCTCCGTATGTAAGGAATCCTTCAAAAGGTATACAGAATAATTTAGCTCCTTCGTACCATTCTTTTTTACGAGTTGCAATGAATCCTCCCATATTAACGATACCGTCTTTCTTTGCTGACATTGTCATACCGTCTGCGTATGAGAACATTTCTTTTGCAATTTCTTTTATTGTTTTGTTTGCATATCCTTCTTCACGAGTTTTGATGAAGTAAGCGTTTTCTGCAAAACGTGCAGAGTCAAGTATAACTGGTTTGTTATATTTGTTAGCAACTTCTCTTACTTCACGAAGATTTTGCATTGAAACAGGTTGTCCTCCTGCTGTGTTGTTTGTTACTGTAACTATAATGAAAGGAATTTTATCTGCATTTTCTGCTAATGCTTTTTCCAATTTCTTTGGATCTACGTTTCCTTTGAAAGGTATTTCCAATTGTGTGTTTTTTGCTTCGTCTATTGTGCAATCTAATGCAGTTGCTTTACGGCTTTCGATGTGTCCTTTT
>JAGCLI010000037.1 GCA_017647065.1 Bacteroidales bacterium | reverse complement strand
TTGTCCATGGAAAAGAGGAGTATCGCCATATTGTTCACGATTTAAATAAGTTAATAGGGCAGTAGCGTCCTTAGGAGCGTTTTCGTTAATAGGTGTATTTGCATTAGAACGAATAACCAATACAAAGAAAGTGGTATAACCTATTAAAATAAACAAAACAGAAAGTAATGCAGTGTTGAGAATAACCTTTTGTTTTTTAATAGAATATAACACTCCCCAAACAAGAAGTCCAATCAAAAGGACAAAGTAAACAATAGTACCTGTATTGAAAGGAAGACCTATAGAGTTTGTGAAGAATATTTCAAACTTACCTGCAAAAATAACGATGTAAGGTACTATGAAATAAAGGATTATCGCTACCAATAACATAGAGATAATACCTACTAAAATAAAGTTACGTTTTTTATTTTTTTCTTGATTAGGATATTTCTTGAAATAGAAAACATAAGTGATTGCAGGTATTGCCAAAAGGTTAAGTAAGTGAACTCCAATAGAGATACCTACCAAGAAAGCGATTAAAATCAACCAACGAAGATTGTGTTTATCATCTGCTTGTTCTTCCCATTTCAAGATTGCCCAAAAGGAAATTGCAGTAAAACAACTACTCATTGCATACACCTCACTCTCCACTGCAGAGTACCAAAAAGTATCTGAGAAAGTATATGCTAAAGAACCAACAACCGCACTTGCAAAAATAGCAATCATTTGACCAAGAGTCATTTCCTCTTTATTCTTTACAAATTTCTTTGCAAGTAAAGTAATTGTCCAAAATAAGAAAAGAATAGTAAAACCACTACAAATTGCACTCATAGCATTCATAGTGTAGGCAACAAGACTTGTGTCGCTACCTGCAAAGATTGAAAATAAAGAACCAATCAATTGAAAAGTAGGTGCTCCAGGAGGGTGTCCTACTTGAAGTTTATCTGCTGTTGCTGTGTATTCTCCACAATCCCACCAAGGTACTGTAGGTTCTGCTGTGATAAGGTAAACGGTTGTAGCAATTAAGAAAACAACCCACCCTAATACATTATTTATTAAAGAATATTTTTTCATTATTTAATTTACTTAGAATTTTTTTACCAATCAACTTTCTTTCTTTTTATAGGCATTGTCATACATCTTGCACCACCACCTCCACGAGGAAGTTCTGCTGCATCAAATGCTACAACAAATCTTTCGTAATCTCTCATATTTACTTTGTCCCCACACACATCTTCTGCTTTCAATACCTCAAAACCTGCATTGTTTAACGCCTCTATTGTGTGAGTATTTCTTGCATAACCAAGGATTTTACCCTCACCAAGTGCAAAGAAATTAGCACCACTATGCCATTGTTCTCTATCTTGATATAAGTAATCATCACCACCACACAAAACAGGAGAGAAGTCAAAACCAAGTTTCTTAGTTGCTTCTAACATATTGTTTCTTTGGTGATAATAGATTTGCCCGTTGTCAATTTCAATATGAGTTACATTAAATTTACCTAAAGAATTTCTTATTATAGGTTCATAAATCATACATCTATCCTTAGCAAGCATAGTAAATACCATGTCAAGATGGATAAATGATTCAGGTTTTTCGGGAAGTTCTTGAACAATAATATGTTGTCTTTCCTTTCTTGAGGCATAATACTTAGTTAAAAAATCAATACCTGCCTTATTTGTTCTACAACCATTACCAATAAAAAGTACATCTTCTCTTGCAATCAACACATCACCACCCTCAGTGTGAGCACCCTCACATGCCTTTGGATTGATTGTTTCGCAAGAGAAATAATGTTTGAAAATCGCTTCCATAACATAACTTTCTCTATCTCTTACATTTGTACTCATTGAATGAATCAACACCTTGTCGTACACACTTGAAGAGGCATCACGAGTAAAAAATAAGTTGTATAATGGATTGAAAACAAAAATATTATCTTTCTTATAACCTTCGATTAAAATAGTAGAAAGTTCTGCAGGAGTTTTTTCAATAAGTTCTGCAAATAAATCTTCCTTTTTTTCGTTTTGTAAAATCTTTGAAAGAAGTGCTGCTTTTACCTCTTTATTTTCTAAAACCTCAGAAAGTAAATCTTTTACTTGATATGTTTTTGTCCATTTATTTAATACTCCTGAAAAATTAGAGTATTCTTTTTGTGCAATATTAAGATTCAGTAAATCAGAATATAACGCTTCTTCAATAGAGGAAGGCGTCATCATTTCAATCTCTATGCCAGGTGTATGCAGAATAACACCCTCTAATTCTCCTATCTCGGAATTAACTTGAATATAACTCATAAATATTTATATTTTTTATCAATTTGCAAATATAGTGCTTTTTTTTGGAATGCCAACTTACTTAGGGATAGAACTTATTAACTTTTGAGTATATTGCGATTGGGGATTGTCCATTACCCTGTCTGCTTTGTCCAATTCCACAATCTCACCCCTTTGCATCACCATTATTCTATCGGACATCCACCTCACCACACCCAAGTCATGCGTAATAAAGATATAAGTCAAAGAAAATTCCTTTTTCAAATCATTCAAAAGAGAAAGTATTTGTGCTTGAACTCTTACATCTAACGCACTCACACTCTCATCACAAATAACAATCTTTGGACGAAGTAAAAGAGAACGTGCAATTCCAATTCTTTGTCTTTGTCCTCCTGAAAACTCATGAGGATAACGATTATAATGCTCTTTCTCCAATCCAACTCTCTCCAACATCTTAATAACCTCTTGCTTTCTTTCTTTAGAGTTTTTCCCAATTTTGTGCACCCTTAAAACCTCTTCAAGTGCCTGTCCAATACGAATGCGAGGATTTAATGCAGAATAAGGATTTTGGAAAATAATTTGAATATCTTTTCGTAATTTTTTTAATTCCCCTTTCTTTAAATTAGAAATCAATCTATTTTCAAAATAAATCTCCCCTTTAGTGTTTTCAATCAAATTCATAAGAGTATAACCCAAAGTACTCTTACCACTGCCACTTTCTCCCACAAGTCCAAGAGTTTCACCCTTATACAAATCAAAACTAAGATTTTCTATTGCAGTAAATTTACCATATTGAATATGAATATTCTTTGCACTAAGAATAACCTCACGCTCACAATCCAAAGGTTTTTCATTAGAGAATTTCCTTGCCTCAAGTAGCGAAATAGTATAAGAGTTCTTAGGATTAGAAAAAATATCTTCTTTACTTGCTGTTTCAACGATTTCTCCTTTATAAATAACTGCCACTCTATCTGCAATTTGCTTTACAACACCTAAGTCATGAGTGATGAAAATAACAGCGAAATTTCTCTTTTTTTTCAAACTTGAAATCAAATCCAAAACTGCCTTTTGCACACTAACATCAAGAGCAGTAGTAGGTTCATCACAAATAAGAACATCAGGATTTAACGCAAGTGCCATTGCTATCATAACTCTTTGTTGTTGTCCTCCTGAGAGTTGATGAGGATAGGAATTAAACGCTTTTTCAACATCAGGCAAAAGAACCTCCTTAAACAATTCCAAAACCTTTTCTTTACTAACGCCTGTTTCCATTACTTGCTTTCCACACTTCATTACAGGGTTTAAGGCGTTCATCGGTTCTTGAAAAATCATAGATATTCTCTTACCTTGAAAGATTATTTCACCTTCTACTTTTGATTTTTTCTTGTCTAAAAGTCCCATAATTGCAAGAGAAGTAACGCTCTTACCACTGCCACTTTCACCGACAATAGCGAGCGTTTCCCCTCTATCTACTTGGAAAGAAATCCCTTTAACAACTTCATTCCATTGCTTATTTCTTAGAAAACTTATTTTTAAATCCTTTACCTCTAACATATTTGCAAAGATAAAAAAAATAAATAAATAAAAGGGTTATTCAACTAACCCTTTTACTTCTAAATCTGCTTCTTGAAATTTAACTTTTTCAAGATTGTGTTTAAATTTCACCGATGGTAAAAATCTGCAAGAAAATCTTTTTATGGAACTCGCATCACAGGTATCAACATCTAATTGACTTTTTGCGTTTAACTGAGGAATAAACGAACCTAAATAATTCAATTTCACTGCACTACCATTAAGTATTGCTTTACTTATTTCAATTTCCAATGCCTTTAATGTAGCAATAACATCGGCATAACTAATTGTTGTAGAGTTACTGATTGACTCTGCAATTGAGTCTAAATCTACATCTTGTCCTCTGAAAAGGCGAGCGACATAGCGCTCACCAGGATTTTGTCCGACATGAATGTCTCTTTTAACTTTTACGTACTTAATCATTTTTTTTAGTTTTTATTTAATTATTATTGTCTTATATATATAAATAGTCTCAATTTTAAAAAAGTGACCTAATTTTGATAATTTTTGAATAATTTTTTTTCTTTTTCAAACAAAATTGGAATTCTTATAAGTTCACCACCTGTCTGATTCTTGAAAACTGAGAAAAAGGCAGAAGGATTCGCACCCATTCTCTTGTAGACGAGTAAATCTGAATAAAAATCACTATCTTTTCCTAACTCTAGGTACACCTTTCGTGCGAATTCATCATTATATCTTTCCACTGCGAGAATCATATCTGCTTTATTTTTAATTTGAATCGAAGATGCAATATCGGTCGTGTTTGCAAGACCATTGTGTGATGTCTGATGCGCTACTGTTAGGATGTGATTTTTCTTTTCCTTAACAACCCTTGAAAACTGCCCAGCTAATTGTGCTGAAAGTGTGTAATCGGCATTCAATTGGTTTTCATACGATTTAAAACTGTCAAAAACAAAGACATCGTATAATGAAGATATTTCCACCATTTGTTCAGGTGTTATATCTTGCAAACAAGAATAAAAATTAACTTTCGCCAACTCATCTTCAGATAGACCAATAGTAAGGAAATTATTTTTCACTTCCTCTTGACTTCTATCGCCTTGATAATACCCAACAGATAGATTTCCACGAACATAATTCGCTACCATTTGTTGAACGAAGGTAGATTTTCCACCTGTTGGAAAACCTGTTACAACGCTCATTTCCCCTTTTGCTAAACCACCACCAAGTGCCTGGTCAAGAGACGAAATATTAGTTGCCCAAAACTCCTTCTCTGCCACAATCCTCTCATCTGTAAGATTAATAGGAGCGGGAAGTTCTGTGTTGTTGTTTGTGGTTTCCTCTTGTGCAACTTCTTGTGCAACTTCTCCGTTTTCAACTAACGCCCTTAATTCTTTCCAAGTGTGAAGTTGCTTATCTTGCTCGTCCTTACAATGAGTTCCGAAACAGTAAAATACAAAATTATCTACGCTAACTGCTCTGTCGCACATCACGCCACTACAATATTCTTGTTGATGCTCATGGTAAAAAGGACAATTCTTAAACATTACCCCTGTTATCGTTTCTTTATACTCTAATTTGTGCTCCACGCACCATGCTTTCAACCATTCTCTGTTGTTTATTTGGTTCTTTCCTTTTATTACTTGTTCTAAATCTTCTACCATTTTTTTTAATTTGTCTATGTCAATTATTCTTGAGTATTCGTCACTGTCCCCTAATACGTAGGACCACTCGTATTCATTGTAATCTATCCTACGTAATGAACTTTGTCGCCAAGGGCGATTTTCTTCCTCTGGTGCCTTTCTTACCCAAGTGTTGTACAATTTGGTTAGTTGTGCAATAGATGCCATGGAGACGTCTATTTTTGCCTCTGGTGTTGAAAACGCTTTATCTAACAAACTATACCATTTACTCACTAATTTGTTTGCTTCTTTTGTGTTGGGTAAGTCGCAACGATACAATAAATGTACACCATTTCCGCTCAGTGCGATGTATGGTATCTGCCAATGTGTTTTGCACAAGTCCGCCATTGTTATAGTCTCACATTCTATATCATATGCAACGTCAAATGCCTTTTCTATCTCTTGGTTGGTGGCGTTGGTTTTTTTCTTTCTCACCGTATCGATGTCCACTATCAACCATTCACGTTTAGTGATATTTTCTGCCTTTCTTCCCTTGCCATCAGTTGGGTTTGGCGTGATATACCACCCCTTAATGTTTTCATTATCAATTTCTTCTACTTTCTTTTTCAAGTCTTCACTGCTTGAAAAATCAACTTTAATCATTTTACCTTCTTTACCTTCTTGTGTGAGGTAACTTACTTCCCTTTTTAGAAGTTCTTTTTCTTCCATCCATCTGCTCACTACATCTCTATTGTAAAAACTGTAGAAGCGTGGAGATGATTTTGTTTTAATTGTTTCTACCATGATTTAATATATTTTAAATAATTATTATTTTAATGAGTTCAATAATTCTTGGAACTCCTTATCTTCTTCTTCACTTTTATAAATAGTCTGATTTGATAAATTTTTATTAAAAATCAGACATTTAGTGTCATATCCTGAGTTTTTTTTCTCTAAAATTATCTCCTCTTTCAACAATTTCTTCAAATGATTTCTGAGAGTCCTATCGGTTATATGTAATTTCTTCGCCATAGTCTTCTGACTACCATAAAAACCTTTCTCACCCCAAGAGGAGATAAAAGAGATTATAACTGCCTCTGTTAGAGATAACTCCCTTGCTAATTTCTCGCTAAGAGAGGATAAAAAATCATTATCAAAAATGAAGTAATTCTTTCTGCTCATAAAAAAAATTAAAATTTATTTGGTAATTTAAAAATAAGTTGTAATTTTGCAACGTATATTGGTAAGTTGTTGCCAAATTTTTTTTCTATATATAATATACGCTTTTTTTAAAAAAAATCAAAAAAAAGTGCTAATTTTTTTTAATTTTTTTTCTAACTTCTTGATTCTCACCGAGAAAAATTTAAGTTGCTCATTGCTCAACGACTCATTGTCTTAATTTACCGAATCAAAGGAAAAATTTACCAAAGTAAAGGAAAAAATTTCCTACAATATTAAATAAATAATAAATATAATATATAATAATAAAAACTTTAGTTCTTTATATTAAGCATTGAGTGAGTGTTGTTTTTCAGGGATTTAGAAAAAAGTTTTAAAAAAAGTTGTAAAAAAGTTTGGTAGTTGAGAAAAAGGTAGTATCTTTGCACTCGCAAAACACACGAAGAAATTATCTAATAACTGTCCCGTGGTGTAATGGTAACACAACTGATTTTGGTTCAGTCATTCAAAGTTCGAATCTTTGCGGGATAACTTAAGGGGGAGATGGTAGCACAGTCTTCCCCTTTTGTTTTTTAGGTGTCAAGGTTAAGACTCATATATATTTCATTAACAAGTCCTTTCTCTAAGGGTTTTATCATCTCGATTGTAGAGGGAGTTTTTTCTGTAAATGGAAAGTATTTTAAATTTACGTCTTTTTTATATTTAAGACTTACTTTTTTAGCAAGTATTTCTGCTGTTTGTTCTTCTAATGAAAAACAATCTAATATTTCTATTGTATCCCAATCAACTATTGACACGCATTGGGCAAGAAGTGTGGTGTTATGGTAAAGGTTTATTATTTTGTAATCGGTTATGGTATAGAGTTTTAGTGTTTCTTCGTTGTGAATTATACAGTTGTTTCTCTTTCGTTGTACTTGGTTTATGAAATCAAAATCAAATTCATAAGTGGTTTGTATTTTGAATTCTTCTAAATCATTAATGTCTTCTTTGTAAGATATTTTTTTAATTCCTTCTATTCCACAGAGAGAGTATCCCATTTTTTCGTAAAATGGAACTAATCCTTCATGTGCAGCAATTAGAATTATCGCTTTTTTTCCGAGTGTTTTTAATTCTTTTTCCGCTTTTTGCATTAGGGTGGTAGCAAGTCCACAATTACGATATTCTTTATCTGTACATACGCTTCCTATGTAGGCAATAGGTAGGGTTTTTTCTCCTATTTTTAGTTTGTGATGGGTGGCAAAGAGCATCGAGAGTAATTTTCCATCTTTTTCTAAATGAAAGAAATAGTTGGGTTTAAAGTATAGGTTAAAAAATTTATCAATGTATTCAACCGTATCTCCAAAGGTTTTTCTCCAAAGTTCTTTTGCTTGTTCTTGAATTGTTTTCATTTTAGAGTTGCTATGTATTTTTCTATTAATTTAATTGGATAGTAACTTAATTTTGCTTTTCTAAGTCCTTCAATTCCTAAGTCTTCTTCTCGATTGATGTATTTGTAAGAACTATCTAATCTCTTTGCGAATTCTTGGTTTATTATGGCAAAAGCACCTTCAAAGTCTCTATCTGCTTTTTCTATGTGAATGTCAAAGGTTTCGTTATTTATTTTACTGCCAATTGTAAAGGCAATTATTTTTTCTTCTACTTTTATAGCACCTGCCTTTAAATCCAAAGCATCAAAGTTGGTAAATAAATATTCAATTACTTTTTTTTCTTTTTCGTATTCGGCGAGGAGTTCGGGATTTTTTTCTATTGCTTTTTCTTGCCAAGTGTTTAGGAGCGAAAGGCAGGGGTGATAGTTTTTAGCGTTTATTTCAATGTAATCCCACTTGTATTTAGCGTTGAATTTGTTTATGTGATTTCTTTTGGGTTGAAGTTTTTTTCCTTTTAAACTCTCTAAATCTTCTCTTAAATAAAGGTAATCAAAAAAATCTCTTTCTTCTTTTATATTAAAGTTGTGTTCAAAACAAGGTTTTCTGTCTTTAGTTTCACAGATAACACTCATTTTTTCATTGTTTTGCTTAGAATAATTAATTAATTTTTCTATTATTTTGTCTTTATCTCCATTTCCTAAGGGGTAGTGATAGCAAATGTGAGAGTTTTTTTCAAAGTGTATTCGTGTAACTAAACAGTTGTCTATAATTGCCCATTGTCCATTATATATAAAGGAATAGGCACATAGGTTAGCAAAGGAGGATTCGGAATTTTGTATTGTTTTGAAAGGATAAAACCTCTCAAAAATCTCTCTATCCTTAGGTTCAATTGGTTGAAAGTTTATCATTGTTCTTGTTTTGTTTTTAGGTTTCAAAATTACAAAAAAAAGGTTTATCTTTGCAAAATGGAAATTGAAATTGAAAAACAAGCAGGTTTTTGTTTTGGCGTTACAAGTGCAATAAAGTTGAGTGAAAATTGTTTAAAAGAATTTGGAGAACTTTATTGTCTTGGTGAGTTGGTGCATAATTCTATGGAAATTAACCGTCTTGAGCAGTTGGGTTTGAAAATCATAGATGTTAATGATTTGCAGAATTTGCACAATTGTAGGGTGATGATAAGGGCACATGGAGAACCTCCTTCTACTTATGCTCTTGCTAAGAGAAATAATATAGAGATTTTTGATGCTACATGTCCTATTGTGTTGAAACTTCAAAAGGATGTGAAGAAAGCGTATGAGCAGTGTGCTATGAACGATGGGCAGATAGTTATTTTTGGTAAGAAGGGGCATGCTGAGGTTATAGGTTTGGAAGGGCAGACAGATAACACAGCAATAGTTATCAGCAAGCAAGAGGAGATTGATAAGATTGATTTCTCTAAGGCGGTGTATCTTTTTTCGCAGACAACTAAGAATAAGGAAGAGTTTGAGGAGTTGGTGCAGGTTATCGGTAAGAGAATGAAGGAAAATAATAACGAGAAATTCTTTCCTGTGAACTCTATTTGTAAGAGAATGGCAAGCAGAACTACGACTTTACTTTCTTTTGCTGATAGTGTTGATGCACTTTTGTTTGTAAGTGGAAGGCATTCAAGCAATGGGAATTATCTTTTTGATTTTTGTAAACAGCATAAAAAAGAAACGTATTTTATTACTGAAAAGGGGGATATTGATGTTGAAGAGTTGAAACAGTATAATAGAATTGGGATTAGTGGTGCAACATCAACACCTATGTGGTTAATGCAAGAGATTAGAGATTATGTTCTTGAAAAAATTAAAAATATCTAATTTTAAAAACATAGAAGAAAAGGAGTTTTCTTTTTCTCAAATCAATTGTTTTGTTGGTAATAATGGCGTTGGCAAAACAAATATACTTGATGCTATTTATTATTTGAGTTTTTGTAAGAGTTTTTTCAATAATAATGATTTTCATTCCATTAGATATGAACAAGATTTCTTTGCTCTACATGGTTTTTATGATTTTAAGGGCGTAGAAGAGGTTTATTCTTGTGTGTTGAAGAGAGATGGCAAAAAGCAAATGAAATACTCTCAGAAGTCTTATAATCGACTTTCAGAGCATATTGGTAAGGTACCTTGTGTAATGATTGCCCCTAATGACCATGTGTTAATTACAGGAGGTAGCGAGGTGAGAAGAAAATTCATAGATTTGATTATTTCTCAACAAGATAAGGTTTATCTTCAAAATCTTATTCGCTACAACAAAGCAGTGGAGCAAAGAAATAAATTATTAAAATCTTTTCAACTCTATCATTATATTGATGAAGTTAATCTTTTGATTTGGGAGGAGCAAATTGCACTTTATGGTGCGTGTGTCCAAGAGAAAAGAAAGGAGTTTTTTAAAGGGTTTAAGCAACCGATGAATGACTTTTATCAGTTTATTTCTCAAAATAAGGAAGATGTAGAAATTGAGTATCAAACCTTTGAGGGTGATTTGCTTTGTTTGTTGAAAGAAAATAGAGAGAAAGATAAGGTTGTCGGATATACTACTGTAGGGGTGCATAAAGATGATTTGATTTTTTCTCTTAAACAAATGCCTATTAAAACTCATGCCTCTCAAGGACAACAAAAGACTTTTCTTCTTTCACTCAAACTTGCACAGTTTGATTTTCTTCAAAAAAATATGGGTGTGAAACCTATATTATTGTTAGATGATATTTTTGATAAATTTGATTTTGAAAGAGTTAGTAGAATTTTAGCATTATTGGAAGATGGTAGATTTAGTCAGGTTTTTATTACCGACACTCATCTTGAAAGGGTTGAGAAAATGATAGGCGAAGAGTTGAAAGATAAGACTAAAATCTTTAAATTATGAACAAGGATTATTATATAAAACCAAGAGGTTTAAGCGAAGCAAGTGAGCAACCTATTATAAATGTAATGGAACGCTTTTTGGAATCACTTGGAATACCAACTGATTTTAATCAAGAGGAGATTATTAAGGTGTGGGAAGAGATTACAGGAGATTTAATCAAGAAATTAACTAAGAAAATCTATGTTTATGATAAGGTTCTCTTTGTTTATGTGAATGCTCCTGCACTTCGTAGTGAGTTAATGATGGTAAGAGGTAATATATGCGAGAAAATAAACAATCATTTTGGAAAAAAAGTCTTGAAACATATAGAAATAAAGTAGCATTTAGACGTTTTCTTTCGCTTTTTTCAACTGATGTTTTGGTAAGAGGTGCTAATTTCTTGCTAATACCTGTTTTTCTTCATCTTATGACTCGTGAAGAGTTTGGGGTTTATGGTTATCTTTATAGTTTTGCTATGGCAATGAGTTTTGTTTTTACACTTGGTTTTCATGCCTCAGTACCTAAACTTTTTGCTGATACAAAAAGCGATAACAAAGCACAAGGAAGTATGCTCTTTACTCTTTCTCTTACGCTTTTACTTACGCTTGTTTGTGTTTTTTCTTTACTTTCTTTTACAGGAATTGATGAGTATTTCTTTTCTTTTATCAATCGCAATAACGATGTAAGTGGTTTTTCTTACGATACTTATCGTCCTTATCTCTTTGTGGCAATGGCATCGATGGTTCTTTCCAATCTTTTGACTTATTACTTCGTTGCAGCAGAGAAAATAAAGAATATTCAAGCGTTTAATTTAATACGTTTCTTTTTTGCTAATGGATTATCAATTATTCTTCTTTATACTGCTGCCAATGCTGATGCTGCTCTTTTGCGTTTGGCAATAACCTATCTTGTAGAACTTATTCTTTGTGGGGTTTTCGCTATTTTCCTTTGCAAAAACTTTACTCTTAAATTTTCTTCATATTATTTGCGTAAGGGTTTGAAGATTGGACTTCCTCTTTCTTTTGTTGCTCTTTTGAGTGCTATAACTAATTTTGGCGATAAACACTTTGTGATGCTTTATTGTGGAGTAGGGGTTGTGGCAGTCTATAATTTAGCATCACTTCTTGCAACTATTCCTGTGATTGTGTATCAATCGGTTAATGTTATTTGGTTACCATCATTTTTACAAGAGAAAAACCTAAGTCTTTTAAAAAAGAAAACCGATAGGAATGGACTTAGAATTTTTATTCTTTTGCTTTTGCTTTGTGTGGGAATATATATAGGAGCGTGGTTATTATTAAATTGGGGTGTTTTCCCAAAGACTTATTCTCTTATTATGAGTATTCTACCTCCTTTGTGTCTTGCACAGATTTTCGCTTCACTTAATCTTTTCTTTTTTAACTATTTCACTTATTTTGAAAAGAATTACATTACTATTTTAACCTCTGTTATTATCAATGGATTGAGTTATTTGTTGTTTAGTTTTACTGCTCCTATTTATGGGGAGATAGGAGTTGCGTATTCGTTGTTATTGAGTAATTTCACATTGTTTGTGATTTATTACTTATTGAGTTCTTATTATGTTAAAAAGAGTATTAAAGAGTTAGTTGCATAAATATTTTGTTGATATGAAAGAAAATAGTAGATTTGCAAACGTAAAAGTGTTGAAAATAGTAGAAAAGAATACTGAATATACAATAAAACTGATTAAACAATAGAATGAATTTTCTTATAATCCATAATGAATATTCTATACGGGGTGGAGAAGAATCTGTTGTGGAGTTTCAAAAGACTCTTTTGGAAAAGCATGGGCATAAAGTTGTGCTTTATACTCGTTCTTATTCTGAAATGAATAAATGGTTCCTTGGAAAATTTTGGGGAATGTTCACTTCGGTGGTTAATTTTCGAAGTTTTAGAGACTTGAATGCAATATTAAAGGAAGATGATTTTGATGCTGTGATATTGCATAACTTGTTTCCTATAATATCTCCTGCGATTATTCCTTTTTTGAGAAAGAAAGGTTTGAAGGTTTTTCAAATTGTACATAATTATCGACTGTTTTGTCCGATTGGAATTTTGTATAGAGAGGGTAAAATTTGTAAAGATTGTATCGGAAAGGGTAGAGAGTGGAATTGTTTCAAAAATAGGTGTGCAGGAAATGCCATTGCATCGTTTTCATTTTTTGTAAGATATTATCTTGTTAGAAAATTGGGCTATTATAATAAGGTAAATAATTTCCTCTGTCTTAATAAGGTGCAAATGTATCTTATTAAAGAGTATCTGAATCCTAAAAGTAAAGTCAGTTTGTTGCCTAATGCAATAGATGTGTCAGCAAATAATGAAATTAAATCTTGCAATAGAAAATATATATCTTTTGTTGGGAGAATTACAGAAGAAAAAGGCTTTAATGATTTTCTGAAAATAGCGAAAAAAATGCCTGATTACGAGTTTGCAGTGGCTGGTGCAAAGAACAATTTTCAAGATAGAGAAATACCATCAAACGTAAAATTCTTTGGATTCTTGGAGAAAGAACAGTTAAATCAGTTTTACTTGGAATCGAAAGTCCTTTTGTTTTTAAGTAATTGGTATGAGGGTTTTAGCATGGTTGTAATCGAAGCAATGAAAAGAGGAGTGCCCGTTGTAGCTTATGATATTTTGGCTGCAAAAGATGTTGTTGAAAATGGCAAAAACGGTTTTATTGTTTCATTCAAAGATTATGATGCAATTGTGTCTACGATTGAACGATTGTTTTCTGATAATACGTTGTTTGAACGCCTTTCTGCTTTTGCAAGAGAGAGAGTTGTTGGAGAGTATTCTGAAAACAGGTATTATGAAAGATTGATTGATGTTGTGAAATCCGAAATAGACAAATTGATTTCATACTAACAAATTTTCAAACTCTTTGTTTTTTTTATTTTTTTCTTTGATTTTTTAAAATATTCCTAAGAAAAAAATAATTTTTTCAAAGGAATATTTTTACCTTTGCAAACGTTAATAGAAAAAATAAAATAGATTATGAGAAGAAATATAGTAGCAGGCAATTGGAAATCAAATAAAACGTTTTCCGATGCAGATGAATTGATAACAGATATAGCAGAAGCGTTAAGAGAATTTGATACAACAGATGTAGATGTAGTGGTTTGTCCTCCATTTCCTTATCTTGAACTTGTGGGAGATGCAGCAGAGGATGTGGAGTTTTTTGTTGGAGCACAAAATGTATCAAAATTCGATGATGGAGCATATACAGGTGAGGTGTCAGCAAAGATGTTGCAATCAATGAATATGGATTATTGCATTGTAGGACATAGTGAAAGAAGAAAATATTTCTTTGAAACTAATCAAGATGTTGCTCAAAAGGTAGATAAATTGCTTGAAGTAGAAATTACACCAATTGTATGTGTCGGAGAACAATTAGAGGATAGAGAAGCAGATAAACATTTCGATGTAATACGTTCTCAAGTTGTTGAGGGATTGTTTCACTTAAATGAAGAGCAAATTCAAAAGGTTGTTATAGCATACGAACCTGTTTGGGCAATAGGAACAGGAAAAACTGCAACAAAATAACAAGCACAAGAGGTACATGCGTTTATTAGAGGTTTGATTACAGAGAAATATTCAGACGATGTAGCACAAGAGATTTCAATTCTTTATGGAGGAAGTTGCAATCCTAAGAACGCAAGAGAACTTTTTGCACAACAAGACGTAGATGGAGGACTTATTGGCGGAGCAGCGTTGAAGAGTGCAGACTTTATAGAAATCGCTCGTAGTTTTTAATATGTATTACATTAAGTTAAATATTACTCTTTCTCTCAATCAAAAGTGGGAGGAAGAGAATTTTTGGATTGCAGATGTCTTTAAAGACTCTTTAATTTCACTTGGTTTTGATAGTTTTGTGGATACACAAAATGGTTTTGAGGCATATTGTTCGGAAGAAAACTATTGCTTAGATAAGGTAAAGCAAATTGCACAAGAAAATTTAAGTTTTGTTCAAGGATTAGAGATTTCTTATTTGGAAGAAAAGATTGAGCAAAAGGATTGGAATGCAGAATGGGAAAAGGACTATCCTTCGGTTGTGTTTGGAGATTTTTGTGTAGTGCGTCCTGAGTTTAATCCAAAGCAAGAGGGAATAAAATATGATATTATCATAAATCCTAAGATGTCTTTCGGAACAGCACATCATCAAACGACTTCTTTAATTATCAATTTTATTTCACAAGAAGATATTGCAGGCAAGAGAGTTATGGATATGGGTTGCGGAACAGGTGTTTTTGCAATTCTTGCTATGAAAATGGGTGCTTCTTATGCAAAAGCAATAGATATTGATATTTGGGCAGCAGAAAACGCAAAGGAAAACGCAAAGAAAAACTTTGTTGAAGTAGATGTACTTTTAGGAGATGCGAATTTGCTTGATGAAAACGAAAAATTTGATGTTTTCTTTGCTAACATAAATCGTAATATCCTTCTTGCTGATATGGAAACTTATTCAAAATCAATTAAAGAGCAAGGCGTTTTGTTTTTAAGTGGTTTTTATTCGCAAGATGTTGAAATTTTAGAAACAGAATGTAAACTCTATGGTTTTGAACTAACCAATGTAGAAACAAAAGACAATTGGGCAGCAATGCGACTTGTTAAAAAATAAAATAATGAAAAAAATATTATTACTTATTCTTCTTATTACAATTGGAGCAATAAATCTAAACGCTCAACAAAGATTTAAGGGTTTTTCAGGACAAGTAGATACTTATCTTGGAGAGTTAAAAGAAATGCTTGAAAGTGATGTGAATTTAAAGTCTGATGCAAAGAAAGACTTTGAGCAATTATTGGAAGAGTATGAGCAATCTTGGACTAATTTCTCTATTCAACATAGAAAAGATATTGCAAAATTATCTCAATCTATGTTTAAAAAGAATATAAGAATAAGGAATGGTTTTTTTACTTTCATTCAAACTCAAATTGCTTTTCAATCCTCACAACAAACTCCTGAGAGTTATACTCAATGGTTGAAGTCTATGCAAAATTGCATAGCAAATAGCAATGTTAAAATCTATAATCAAATAGTTGAAAACACCTTACTTTTACTTTCTGAGGGGTATCTTTATAAATCTAAAAATGTTGCTTGGTATATTGGAGATGCAGGCGATTATGTTTTTAGAAATGATAAAGAACGTGGAGTTTATGCCGATTTTATTAGCGAAATTGATTTAACTTATCGTTCTATTCAAGACTCTAATACAATTTATTCAACTCTTGGACAATTTTATTTGAAAGATGAGTATTTCGAGGGTAAAGGGGGTATTGTAAATTGGAGTAAATTAGGTTTGCCACAAGATGATGTCTATGTGGAGTTGAGCAATTATGGAGCAAGTCTTAATCGTGCGATGTTATATGCCGATAGTGTTTCGTTTACAAACAAAGAATATTTCTCATATAAGTTACAAGGAAGTTTTGAAGATAGATGT
>JAGCLI010000036.1 GCA_017647065.1 Bacteroidales bacterium | reverse complement strand
TCTATATATAGCTTATTTGCACTATCTTGAGCTCTTTCTAAGTAATCTTTTAAACGTTTTTTTGCGTTAAACAATAGGTAGATAAAGAAAGGTGAGCCTATCAAAGCTGTTATGCTTCCAACGGGTATTTCGCTCGGTGGCATAAGTGTGCGAGAAAGTAGGTCGGAAGAAAGCATAAATATCATTCCTCCTAATATGGAAAAAGGAATTAGTTTTCTGTTGTCTGAGCCTATTATTAAGCGTACAATGTGTGGCACAACTAATCCTATGAATCCTATCACTCCACTTTCGCTTACAATAAGTGAAACCATTAGGGTGCAGATTAAAAGAATGATTCTTTTTGTTCTTTCTACGTTTACTCCAAGTGTTTTGGCTGTTTGTGTGTCTATTAGCAAGGCGTTTAAATCTCTTGCGTGATAGGTTATACATATTATGCCGATTGCAACTGCAATGCTTACGCCTATTAGTGAGTTGTAGTCTATATTTGAAAGCGAACCCATTGTCCAAAAGACTATTTTCTCAATTTGTTCTTGATTTAGTATCATTAAAAGTGAGATAAAGGCTGAGGCAAGAAAGTTTATCGAGATTCCTGCAAGTAAAAGGGTAGTTGTGTGTATGCGATTGCCGTATGAGGCTATTTTTATTATGATTATTACGCTTAGAAAGGCAAATAGAAAACTCATTCCACTTATTCCAAGAATGAAACTTTCTAATCCAAGTACTATTGCAAGGGTTGCTCCAAGTGATGCACCGGAGGAAACGCCAAGAATGTAGGGATCGGAAAGTGGATTGCGAAAAATAGATTGAAAAGCAAGCCCACAAAGTGAAAGTCCTGCACCTGCAAGAGCTGCAAAGAGTGTTCGTGGTATTCTTATGTTGAAAATAATGTAGCGAACTCCGGGATTTATTTCGTCAAGGTTTTGGGAAATAATAGGGGAGAGAAGAACTTTTAAAGAATCACCTACACTTATACTTCCACTTCCTACTATGCAACTAAGAAATATTAAAATAAGGCATAGAAGTGAAAGAAGTATAAGTGTAAGAGTGTTCTTTTTTGATTTCACTTATTCTGTTTTATTGTTTGTTAGTTCGTTTGCTTTATCAAGTGCTTTTGATATGTGGTCAAATATGTATTCTTTTCCAAGATAATCGGCAAATCCACTCTTGTCTAATACTTTGTAAACCTCTTCTGTTACACCTGAAAGTATGATTTGTATTTTTTCGCTCTTGCTCTTGTCGCATAGGCTTCTAAGGTTCTTCAATCCTGTTGAGTCTATAAAAGGTACTTTACGCATTCTTATGATACGAACAGTCGGTTTATTCTTTTTAGAGCGTGTACCTACTTCATCGAATTTGTTTGCTACTCCAAAGAAGAATGGTCCATCGATTTCGTAGATTTGTACTTGTTTATTTACTTTTTCATATACGCTTTCACTTTCTGAGTCTTCTGTTCTTTGAAGTTCGTCTTCAATTACCTTGATAGAAGATGTTTCCATTACTCGTTTAATGAATAATACAAAGGCAATTAATAAACCTACTTCTATTGCAATTGTAAGGTCGAAGATAACTGTTAAGAAAAATGTTGTAAGAAGTACTACTACATCACTCTTAGGGTTTTTAAATATTGCTTTAAATGAACGCCATTCACTCATATTGTAAGAAACTACAACCAATATTCCTGCAAGGCATGCAAAAGGTATGTTTGCTGCAAGTGGCATTAAGAATAAGTAAATCAATAATAGGAATATTGCGTGAACAACACCTGCAATCGGGGTACGGCCTCCGTTGTTTATGTTTGCCATTGTACGTGCTATTGCTCCGGTTGCAGGGATTCCTCCGAAGAGTGGCGATACAAAGTTTGCAATTCCTTGTCCTATTAACTCTGTGTTAGAATGGTGTTTTTTTCCCGTTGCACCATCGGCTACCATTGCTGATAAAAGACTCTCAATTGCACAAAGTATTGCTATTGTAAAGGCTGGTGAGATTAGTCCTTTTATGCTTTCTATTGTGATTGCAGGAACCTCTGGCTTTGGAAGGGCAGCTCCACCGCTTAATTCGGGATAAACACTTCCTATTGTAGGAATAACGATTCCATAGTTTTTAAGAATGATTGTTGCTATTGTACATACTATAATGGCAATCAAAGAACCTGGAATTACTTTTGTTACTTTGCTCCATAGGAAAGAGATTGCAACAGTAAAGACTGCCATTATTGTAACTATTGGATTGATTGAATCGAAGTTTTGAAAATAACATATCCATTTTTCAATAAAGTTTGCTGGGACTTCACCTGCTATTTCCAATCCAAAGAAGTCTTTTATTTGTGTTGAGAAGATTGTTAATGCAATACCTGAGGTAAATCCTACGATAATAGGGTATGGCATAAACTTAATTATGTCTCCAAACTTCAATATACCCATTAAAATTAGCAAAACGCCCGCTATGCAAGTTGCAATTGCTAATCCACTTGTGCCATATTCAGCTATAATTCCTGCAATAATGACAATGAAGGCTCCTGTCGGACCTCCAATTTGCACATGTGAGCCTCCAAAGATTGATATTAAAACTCCGGCAATTATTGCTGTGATTAGACCTTGTTGAGGACTTACTCCCGATGCTATACCGAATGCAATTGCTAAGGGTATTGCAACAACTCCGACAATTATACCTGCTGTTAGGTCTTTAATGAATAGTTCTTTTGAGTAGCTTCTTGTTTTTATTAACTCAAAGAACTTTGGTCGAAAAATTTCATCAAGATTTAATTTTTTCATTCTTTGTTTTATTTTATTTTTTCTTTGTTTTATTTTTCTAAAATCAAGAGTTATATTCTACAAAAGTTTTTTCCTACTACGGCTAATCCTCCTTCGGCAGTTTCTTTGTAAAGAGATGGTAGGTCTTTTCCTGTTTGTTTCATTGTTTCTACTACTTTGTCAAATGAAATCACGTGATTGCCATCGGACATCATTGCATAAAGATTAGCATCTAAGGCTCTAAGTGCAGCGAAGGCATTTCTTTCAATGCAAGGTACTTGAACTAATCCGCAAACAGGGTCGCATGTTAATCCAAGGTGATGTTCAAGTCCTATTTCTGCTGCATATTCTATTTGTTGTGGTGTACCTCCAAAGAGTTGATTAGCTGCTGCCGCTGCCATTGAACAAGCTGAGCCGACTTCTCCTTGACATCCTACTTCTGCTCCTGAGATTGAGGCATTGTATTTTATTACATTGCCAATCAATCCTGCGGTTGCTATTGAGCGAATTATTTGTTTGTCTGTAAATTCGTGTTCTGTGTTAAGGTGATATAAAACTGCAGGTACTATTCCACAAGAACCACATGTTGGGGCTGTAACTATTTTTCCTCCACTTGCGATTTGTTCCGATACTGCTAATGCGTAGGCTTGTACTAAGCATCTTCCTTTAAGTGAAGGTTTGTAACTTCTTGCTTTTGTGTAATAAGACATTGCTTTTCTTCTTAAACGCAATCCCCCTGGCAATACTCCTTCTTCGTTTAGTCCGTCTTCAACAGATTTTTTCATTACTTGCAAGACTTCTGATAAATAATCCCAAATGTCATTGCTTTCAAATTCTTGGACATATTCCCAAAAAGTCAATCCGTTTTCATCTATGTATTGAAGGATTTCTGTTAGGTTGTGGTGAGGATAGACTTCTTTTATTTCTAACCCTAAGTTTGAATCTTCTTCTATTACTTTTCCTCCTCCGATGCTATACATTGTTCTTTTTTGTAGTAGATTTCCTTTTTCATCAAAGGATTCAAACATCATAGCATTTGGGTGAAGGTCTAAAAAAGTATCGCTTTTCCAATGTATTATTGTTCTTTCTGTTCCTAATACATCTAATATAGCTTTATCTGTTAAGTTTCCTTGTCCTGTTGCGGCTAAGGAACCATAAAGTGTTATTTCAAAATGCTTTGCTTCAATATTATCTTTTAAAAATAATTCAGAGGCTTTTCTTGGTCCCATAGTATGTGAACTCGAAGGGCCATAGCCGATTCTAAATATTTCTCTTATACTTTCCATAGTATTTTTTTAGTATTTCAGCCTGCAAAATTACAAAATATTTCGTATCTTTGCACGTTTTAATAATCTTTTAATATTATAGAATTATGACATCTTATGAGATAAGAAAGACCTTTCTTGATTTTTTTGCGTCAAAAGGTCATACAATAGTTGCTTCTTCACCTATAACAGTGAAAAATGATCCTACATTATTGTTTACTAATGCGGGAATGAATCAATTTAAAGATATATTCTTAGGTAATGTTACAAAACCTTATCCTTCGGCAGCCGATTCTCAAAAATGTTTGAGAGTAAGTGGTAAACATAATGATTTGGAAGAGGTAGGACACGATACTTATCATCATACTATGTTTGAAATGTTGGGTAATTGGTCTTTTGGTGATTACTTTAAAAAAGATGCAATAGCATACGCTTGGGAACTTCTTACAAAGGTTTATGCAATAGATAAGGATAGAATATATGTAACTGTTTTTGGAGGAGATGATAATGATGGATTGAAGGCAGATAATGAAGCCTATGATTATTGGAAGGAATGGATTGCAGAAGATAGAATAATATTTGGAAGTAAAAAGGATAACTTTTGGGAAATGGGTGAAACAGGACCTTGTGGAGGGTGTTCTGAAATTCACGTTGATTTAAGAGATGATGAAGATAGAAAGAAAATAGATGGCAAAGATTTAGTAAATAAAGATAATCCATTGGTTATTGAAATTTGGAACCTTGTGTTTATGGAATTTAATCGTATGGCTGATGGAAGTCTTGTGCCATTGAAAGAAAAAAATATTGATACAGGTATGGGATTTGAACGTCTTTGTATGGTTTTACAAGGCAAAAAATCAAATTACGATACTGACGTTTTCCAACCAATGATTCAATTCTTAGCAAAAGAAGCAAAGGTTGTGTATTCTGAAAATAAGGAAAAAGATGTTGCAATGAGAGTTTGTGCAGACCATATTAGAGCAATATCTTTTGCAATAGCAGACGGACAACTTCCTTCTAATGCAAAGGCTGGTTATGTTATTAGAAGAATACTTCGTAGAGCAGTGAGATATGGATATACTTTCCTTAATTTTACAGAACCTTTCTTATATAAATTGG
>JAGCLI010000035.1 GCA_017647065.1 Bacteroidales bacterium | reverse complement strand
TGCTATGCTTGCAGAACTTGATCCTTACACAAACTATTATCCCGAATCGGAAATGGAAAATGTGAAGTTACAACTCTTAGGACAATACGGTGGAATAGGAGCTCTAATTCATTATAGAGAAGGAATAGTTTACATTTCTGAACCTTACGAAGATCTTCCCGCATATAAAGCAGGATTCAAAGCAGGAGATGCTATAATAAGTGTTGATGGAGAGAGTGCAAAAGGAAAAACCAGCGATCAAGTTAGAGAAAAATTAAGAGGTCAAGCAGGCTCTGAAATAGAATTAGAGGTAGAAAGAGATGGAAAAATCATAAAAAAAACATTTAGAAGAGAAGATATACAACTTCCAAACGTACCTTATTATGGAATGATTGAAGAAAAAGTAGGATATATCAAGCTAAACGAATTTACAAAACAAGCCTCTGACAACGTAAAAAGTGCATTTGAAAATCTGAAACGTCAAAATATGCAATATTTAATTTTAGATTTAAGAGGCAATGGAGGAGGTCTTTTACTAGAAGCAGTAAACATTGTAAATCTTTTTGTGGATAAAGGACAGCTTGTTGTAAGCACAAAAGCAAAAACAGCAGAAAAAAACTCTACGTTTAAGACTACAAAAAAAGCATTAGACACAAAAATTCCAATAGTCGTATTAATTGATGGCACATCTGCATCTGCTTCGGAAATTGTATCAGGAAGTTTGCAGGATTTCGACAGAGCAGTAATTATGGGACAATGTTCTTTTGGGAAAGGCTTAGTTCAAAACATTCTACCTTTGATATATAACTCTCAAATGAAAGTAACCGTTTCAAAATACTATATTCCAAGTGGTAGATGCATTCAAGCAATAGATTATTCACATAGAGACAAAGATGGGAAAGCAAATAAAATACCTGATTCTTTAAGAACCGCTTTTAAAACAAAAGGAGGAAGAATAGTTTATGACGGATTAGGCATAGAACCCGACATAAAAATAGACATAAAATATGCAAGTAACATAGCAATCACCCTTATGAGTAAATTTCTCTGTTTTGACTATGCCACAAAATTCGTAAAAGAAAATCCAAGCATAACAAACGTAAAAGATTTTGAAATAACAGATGAAATTTACAATGATTTTATAGAATTTTTAAAAGACAAAGATTACTCTTACACTACTTCAAGCGAAAGAATCTTAGACAACCTACTTTCTTCTGCAAAAGAAGAAAAATTAGGAGAGAACACCCTTAAAGAAATCGAACAAATAAAAACAGAAATTGCAGAAGACAAAAAAGATGACTTAACAAAATACAAAGAAGACATTAAACAACTATTACTTTCCGAGATAGTAGTAAGATATTACAACCAAAAAGGAAGAATAGAAGCC
The DNA here is from genome assembly GCA_017647065.1 of Bacteroidales bacterium. GTDB lineage: Bacteria > Bacteroidota > Bacteroidia > Bacteroidales > P3 > Onthomorpha. The sequence continues at coordinate 2,260 of JAGCLI010000035.1, read as the reverse complement.
CTTTTAAAACACGACAACGAAGTAAAAGAAGCCATAAAACTACTTAACAATCAAGAAGAATACAAAAAAATATTAGGTAAATAATAAAAGAAGATAAAGAATCATGATGAAAAAAGCATTATCATTAGTTTTAGCAATTGCATTCTTGTTTGCAGCAAATGCACAAGATTACAGACAAGAATATTTAAAGACAAACCAAAAATTAACCAAACAAGAAAAAACCTATCTTAAATTCTTATATGACTATATGCCTCTTAACGATATAGCAGATTACGAGACAGATTTCTTTCTTGAACAAGTAAGAACAGCAATCAAAGCAAAAAAGACTTTTTCTTGGGGAAAGAAAGTACCAGAAGACATATTCAAACACTATGTCTTAGTTTACAGAGTAAATAACGAGAACCTTGACACTGCTCGTACCTATATGTTCAACGAATTAAAAGACCGAATAAAAGGAATGAGTATGTACGAAGCGGCACTCGAAGTAAATCATTGGTGTCATGAGAAAGTAAACTACAAAGCCGCAGACGGAAGAACCTCATCTCCTCTTGCAACAATGAAAACCTCTTGGGGACGTTGCGGAGAAGAAAGTACATTTACAGTAACTGCTCTTCGCTCGGTAGGAATTCCTGCAAGACAATGCTATACTCCACGTTGGGCACACACAGATGACAATCATGCTTGGGTAGAAGTATGGATTGACGGAAAATGGTACTACCTTGGAGCATGCGAACCAGAACCTGAATTGAATTTTGCTTGGTTTGACGCACCCGTTAAAAGAGCAATGATGGTACATACAACAGTTTTTGGAAAATATAACGGAAAAGAACAAAAGAATTACGAAGCTGATCTTTACAGCAAAATAAATCTTCTATCAAACTATACAGCTACAAAAAAATTATCCGTAATCGTAAAGGACGAAAACGGCAATCCTATTGAAGGAGCAAAGGTTGAGTACGGACTTTACAACTATGCAGAATATTATCCTTTGGCAACGCTTACCACAAACAAAGAAGGAAAAACAACACTTGAAACAGGATTTGGCGATTTAATGATTTGGGCAAGCAAAGGCGACTTAACAGCACAAGCAAAAGCCGAAGGCACACAAGAAACTCTAAATCTTACTTTAAAAAAGCAACAATTTGTTCCAAATACATCTATGACATACGTTCTTTATCCACCTGTTGCAAAGTCAATAGACAGCCTTACACAAGAACAAATCTCAGCAAATGCAATACGTTTAGCCTTTGAGGATTCAATAAGAACAGCATATATCAACACCTTTGCTGCAAATCGCAATTCAAATCGTTGGATAAAACACCTAAACACTTGGAATGTAAAACAAGAAGTAGTAGAAGATTTCATCAATCGCTCATGGGGAAACTACGATGAAATAGAAAAAGTATTGGAAAGTGGCGATGAAAACGCAGTAAAAATGCTTTCACTTGTTTACGACAAAGACCTTAGAGACGGAAACGCAGAAATTTTACTTTCACACCTAAAAGCATACAAAAATTACCCTGCAAAAGAAGAAGCATTAGTAGAATGGGTGTTGAATCCTCGCATTCAATTAGAAAAAATCACTCCTTACAGAGAATATCTACAAGAATACTTCAAAGATTACGCACAACAATTTACTTTCTGTCCTCAAACAATAGCAGACTGGATTAACTCAAACATCAAAATCAACAATACAGACAATTATTACTGAGTACAAATATCTCCAAAAGGCGTTTTAAAGATAAAAGAATGCGACAAACTATCACGCGAAATTCTTTTTGTTGCAATAGCACGAAGCTTTGGAATTGCAGCTCGTTATGAATGGAGCGTAGGAAAAGCACAATTCAAAATATCTTCACAAGATGATTGGCAATATCCTATCTTTGAAACAGACCAAGACGAACCTATGGGAAGATTGATAGTAGATAATTCTAAGAATAATAGAATAAAACCAGAATACTACATAAATTTCACAATACAACTCCTACTTGACGGAAGATGGCAAACACTTGACTTTGAATATGACCCTAAATTCCAAAGATTTCCAGAAGGACTTGACTTAGCAGTAGGAACTTATAGACTAATGTCAGGAAACAGAGATGTAGATGGCAACATTTATGTAAGAGAAGATTACTTCACAATAGGATACAACAAGATTACGGTTGTAGAACTAAAAATGGAAGAAATAAAAAGCGAACTTAAAGTACTTGGAATGGTAGATATAAACTCTCAAATACAAACTTGGGATAAAGAAACCGTA
>JAGCLI010000034.1 GCA_017647065.1 Bacteroidales bacterium | reverse complement strand
TAGTTACAGGAAAATTTTTCTGCATATTGCAATAGTTTTTCTATCTTAAACTCCGCATTACAATGTGAACAAATATTCGGGGTAAGGCCTTTTAAATAAAAATCTGCAAAAGGAAGTATCACATCTTTGTAAAACTCCTCTTGCAAATCGACATAATGAAACTCTATATTGTTATCATCACATATTTTCCTTACTTTTTCTAAATCTTTTGCCTCTTGATGCAGATGAAAGTAAACTCCAACAACAGAAAAAGGCTCAGCTTTGAGAAGAAGTGCTGTTGCCAAACTATCAACTCCTAAGCTGAGCCCTACTAAAACTCTTTCTTGCATTTCTATTTTCTAAACAAAGATTGCAAAGCCTTACGACTATCTTCATCTGTGCGTATTTCAACATCTGCTTTTGGTTCAAGAATGATTAGAAGTTCTTTTTCTCCATCATCTTTCGTTCCTTTGATTGCAGAATAGTTTGCATACACCTTGTTAGTCTTATTTAAAAGCAAAAACATATTGCCATCAGACAAATTAACGAATTGTTCGTAATTGTTAAATGCGTTTATCTTTTTACCATCTTTCAAAACAACACAAGTTTGCTTTCCAAGTGGATACAAATAAGCGATATCTTTAAATTCTACCTCTATTTCCCCTTGACGAGAAGATATTTTAACTGCATCATATTTCAACTTACCATTTTCCCACTTTTGAATTTTAATCACATCTGCATTTTCGTTCATAAATTTCCAAGTGCCTTCTTCTTTATCGTTTACATACTTACCTACAACTTGTTTTTTCTTTGAAGCAAAGTAATGTGTAAATTCTCCGTTTCTTTTTCCATTAACATAGTTTGTAACAGAATATCCGTCTGCATAAAAATTTTTATATTCCTCTCCTTCTTTCACTCCATTTTTATACATAGTTGTAAGGTTTATTCCACCATTTCTATCCCAATTTGTTTCTTTACCTTCTTGTTTTCCCTTAACTAAGTTTTCTTCTCTTATCTTTCTACCATTTTCATCGTAATAAGTCCAAACGCCGTCTTTCTTTTTATCAATATATTTACCTTCGCTCATTAGTTTTCCATCTTTGTAGAAAAACTTTGCTTGACCTACTTTTCCATCTTGTGAATATTCTATTGTTTGAGTAAGTTTTCCGTCTTTTGAATAATAAGAAAACGTACCAACTTCTTTATCGTCTTTAAACTCTCCACTATATTTTACTTGTCCATTAGGATAAGCTTTTGACCATTTACCTTGTTTTCTTCCTTTTTCATCGGTTTTATTTTGAGCCTCCAACAAACAAGGCATCAATACTAAGGCACTTAAAATTAGTGCTAAACTTTGTTTAAATATTCTTTTCATTTTCAATATATTTTGCAAATTCTAATAAATTATTACATACTTTATCAATTCTTTTCGGGTGTTTTCTTGCCTTAGAAGGTGAAGGTGCTATGAAAACTGTGTGCATTTTCAATCGCTTTCCAAAAACCATATCGCTAAGAGAATCACCAACCATTATAGAGTCTTTAAATCTTATTTCTCTAAATAGTTTTCTTGCTTTAAGTCCCATTCCTACTGCGGGTTTTCTATCAATAGAGTTTTCTTTTGCAAGTTTTGGACAAAAAAACACCTCATCTATTCTACCGCCCGCAAGCTCAACTTCATTTTTCATATAAGAATGAATTTCCTCTAAGTCATTTTCGCTCATAAGTCCTTTTCCTATTCCTTGTTGATTTGTAACCACCACAATTTTATCAAAGTATTTTGCGAAAATCTTAAAAGCCTCTAAACTTCCTTCAAGAAATTCAAACTCTTCTTTACGCTTTACGTAATCATCTATCAACCTTACGTTAATAACTCCATCTCTGTCTAAGAAAAGATAACGTGCGTTTTTTATCAGTCTCATAGTTATTTTATTTTTGTGGGAATAATTCCTCTTCAACTATTTGACAAATTATGTGTCCTATTAAAATATGACTTTCTTGTATGCGAGGAGTAAGTTTTGAAGGCACATTTATCAAGCAATCAGTTGAGTTTTTCATTTCTCCTCCACTTTCTCCTGTTAGAGATATGATTTTCATTCCTTTTTGCTTTGCAACCTTTTGTGCTTCTAACACATTTTTTGAATTACCAGAAGTTGATATTCCAACTAAAACATCTCCTGTTTTTCCTGATGCAGACAATATTCTTGAATATATTTGATCAAAACTATAATCATTTCCAACTGCTGTAAGATATGATGTATTTACATGCAAGGCTTCTGCTTCTAAGGCAGGACGATCATAATAAAATCTACCAGATAACTCCGCTGCTAAATGTTGTGCGTCAGCTGCACTCCCACCATTGCCACAAAATAAGACCTTTCCTTTATTGCGATAACAATCCACAATAATTTGAGCAGCCTTTTCTATATTTGAAATCAATTTTTCATCAGAGAGAATCAATTCTTTAACACCTATTGATTCTTTAATTATATTTCTTATTTTCATCTCTCAATATCTTTTTCAATTAGATAGGTATTTCTATTTGGAGAGTTTCTTCCTATCATTTCTGCTATAAATCCTGTTAAAAATAACTGACAACCAATTATCATTGTAACTAATGCCAAATAGAAATAAGGACTATCGGTAATCAATCTCATTGCTTCATTGTTGTAAACAGCAATAAGTTTTTGCACTCCTAAAACAAGAGCAGAAATTATTCCTAAAAGAAACATCACGCTACCTAAAAGCCCGAAGAAGTGCATTGGTTTCTTGCCAAATTTTGAAACAAACATAATAGACATTAAGTCTAAATATCCGTTTACAAAACGATTCATTCCAAATTTGCTTTCTCCAAATTCTCTTTTTCTGTGTTGAACAACCTTTTCTCCTATTTTAGAAAAGCCTGCCCATTTTGCAATAATCGGAATATAACGGTGCATTTCTCCATATACCTCAATACTCTTAACAACAGCCTTTCTATATGCTTTAAGTCCACAATTAAAGTCATGAAGCTTTATTCCAGAAAACCAACGTGTAGTTGCATTATAGAGTTTTGAAGGAAGATTTTTCATTAACTTAGAATCGTAACGTTTTTTCTTCCAACCCGAAACCAAATCATAACCTTCCGTTTTTATCATTTTGTATAATTCTGGAATTTCATCAGGACTATCTTGAAGATCTGCATCCATTGTGATTATAACATCGCCTTCCACTCTTTCAAAACCCACATTTAATGCTGCTGATTTACCATAATTTCTACGGAATTTAACACCTTTAACATTTGGATTCTTTTCCGACAACTGCTCAATCACTGCCCAAGAATTATCTTTGCTGCCATCGTCAATCAAAAGCACTTCATAAGAAAAATTATTCTCATTCATTACTCTCTCAATCCACTCAATCAAGTGTGGCAACGATTCTTCTTCATTATATAACGGTACTACAATTGATATATCCATAATTAAAATACTCTATTTTTAAGAATTAACGCAAGTAAAAAAGCATAGAACATATTACCTAAAAAATCGCCAATGAAACTTGTAACAAGCACTGTAACATAAAGAGTAGTTGCATAACCATCTCCAAGATTAAGCTCATGCATTGCCGATTGCGAAATCATTTCTTGTGTCATTTCCATAAGCAGATTCAAGAAATTAGGATCTATAAACTCTATTCTTGCAAAAGTAAATATTAAATAGAAAAACGAAATAGTTAAAGAAAAGACAGTGCCTATCTTCATTAAAGCCGAAAACTCAACTCCTTTACCCTCTTCTTGCAAAGAAAGATATTTCTTGTAAAGCCACATAAGCGAAAACAAAACAAAAAATGAGTAAATCAAGCCATAGAAGAAATTTGTAGTAAATCCTATATACTGCGACAAAAGATGAAAGGCAAAAGCAATACCTCCAAAAATTGTACCATAGTAAAACCCGAATTTAATCGGCTTCATTTCCTTTAATTCTTCAATTTCCATTACCTATTATTTTAATGAGCAAAGATACTGAATTATTTGAAATCATAACTCAAAGAATTAAAAAAATATTTCAAAGAAATAAAAAAATAAAACAGCGAGATAGAAAATTATCTCGCTGTTTTATTTTTACAATTTGATTGACTAATATTCGTCTTCGTGGAAGAAGAAATCTTCTTTTGTTGGATAGTCAATCCAAATGTCTTCAATAGAATCATAGATATCGCCTTCATCTTCTATCTCACTAAGATTCTCTACTACTTCTGCTGGAGCTCCACTTCTTAAAGCATAGTCTATCAACTCTTCTTTTGTTGCTGGCCATGGAGCATCTTCCAATTTTGAGGCTAATTCTAATGTCCAATACATCTTTTTAATGTTTTTGTTTAATGTTTGTTTGTATCTTAAACGTTATTGTTGCCAAAATGTTTCTTGCTTGCCTTTTTGAAGCATTATATACCTGCTTAATTGAAATAAATAATCGGATAATCGATTGATATATTGCATACAAAACGAATTTACTTCACACTCTTGCGATAGAGCTACCATTTTTCTTTCGCAACGTCTGCAAATTGTTCTTGCAACATTGAGATGTGCCGCTGCTTTATCACCTCCGGGCAAAATAAATTGCTTTAATGATGGCACGACTTTGCTCATTTCATCTATTTGGTTTTCTAAGAATTTTATATCTTCTTCTTTAACTTGTGGCATTTTAAGAAGATACTCTTCTTTTTCGCAAGCAATTATGCTTTCAAGGTTAAATAACGCATTTTGTATTTTCACCAAATCAGAAGCAAGGTTTTCTTCTACGTATTCTCTGCATAAGCCTATGTAAGAGACTAATTCATCTAAGTCTCCATAGGTATCTACTCTCAAAGAGCATTTTAAAACACGTGAGCCTCCAACTAAACTTGTTGTGCCTTTATCTCCTGTTTTTGTGTAAATCATAAAAAAGCAAAAATTATCTAACTACTCTTTCAACTGAAACAATTTCTGGAACAACTTCCTTAACTGCTGCTTCAACCCCGTTCTTTAAAGTCATCATTGCGTGAGGACAAGATCCGCAGTGTCCTTGTAATTCAACGTAAACAACTTTTTCGTCTGTCATTTCAACGAAAGCTACATCTCCTCCGTCTTCTTGCAAGTATGGACGTATGCTTTCTATTACTTTTTTTACCTTTTCTTCTAATTCAATTCTTTCTTCTGCTGTCATATCTCTTATTTTTTTATTGTTTCTGCAATAACTTTTTCGGCTAATTCCATAAATGCCTTAGCCTCTGGCGAGTCAAATTCCAATGAAATAGGATTTCCTGTGTCGTTTGTTTCGGAAATATCTAACGAAATTGGAATACTTGCCAATAAAGGCATATTTAATTCTTTTGCTAATTGTTCTGCTCCTCCTTTTCCAAAGATATAATATTTGTTTTCTGGTAACTCCTTTGGAGTAAAGTAAGCCATATTTTCTACAAGTCCATAGACAGGAATAGAAACTTGGTCATTTTTAAACATATTCACTGCTCTACGAACGTCTGCTACTGCTAATTGTTGAGGGGTGCAAACAAAAACTGAACCACTTACCGAGAATTGTTGTACAAGGCTAAGTTGAATATCTCCTGTTCCTGGAGGCATATCTAAAACCATAAAATCTAATTCTCCCCAATGTGTTTCGGTAAGCATTTGTGTAAGAGTGTTTGCTGCCATTGGGCCACGCCACAACATAGGTTGATCTTTTTCTACAAAGAATCCAACACTCATCATCTTTATTCCGAACTTATCAAATGGTAACATTAGATTTTTTCCATCTATTTCTGTTGCCATAATTTGTTCGTTTTCGATATTGAAAAGCGTTGGTATAGATGGACCATATATATCTGCATCGGCAAGTCCTACTCTATAACCTTTTTTTGCCAAAGATATAGCAAGATTAGTAGCAACGGTAGATTTACCAACTCCACCCTTACCACTTGCAACAGCGATAATATGTTTGATAGGCTTCATTGCAGCATTGATAGCCTCTTGCTTTCTCTTTTGTTCTTCAAATATATTCATATCAAATTTTTCTTTTAAAAAGTGTGCAAAGATACTAAATAAATTGATAACGAATAAACAAAACCGCAAAATAATTCAAAGAAACAGAAAATTATTTCTTTGTTTTAACAAAATAATTCAAAGGAACAATTTCCCAAAACAAAGAAACAAATTAACTTATTAGTAAGTTCTTATTCTATGGTATAATTTTGAAAACAACTCCCCTTACTCTACGCCCCAAATTTTTAAAGTGCCATAACGCAATGGAGCAACTATTAGTTTTCCATTTGGACTAAATTCTACAAAATCAAAAAATGGATATTCATCTTCAGGAGAAATACAATCAAAACGAGAAAAGATAAATTCTCTTTCTAATGTTTGTAAACATTCACCTGTATTTACATTCCATATCATTATAATTTGTTCCAAATTTGAAGAAATTAAATATTGTCCATCATAACTCCACGCTACATATTCAACCTCATCTTCACCACAATTAAAAGTTCGCAAACATTCTCCATTATTCAAATCCCACACTTTTAGAGTTTTATCATCTGAAGCAGAAGCAACTAATTTCCTATTAGGACTAAATTTAATTGAAGTAACATCTTCACTATGCCCTTTAAAAACTTGTAAACATGCTCCACTACCCACATCATATATCTCTATATAATTATCTTCTGTTACAAAGAATTCTCTATTTGCGTCAAAATCATTTAAGGTAGAATATGCACACCTACTTTTTAAATTTAAAGTTTGCAAACACTCGCCTGTATTTACATTCCATATTTTCATTTTCATATCAAAAGAAACCGAAATAGCACGTTTCCCTTCAAGACTATATTTAACAGATAACACATCTTCCTCATATCCTTTTAAGACTTGTAAACACTCACCACTATCTACGTCCCATATTCTTATATCTCTATCGCCTGATGCAGAAATTAAACATTTTCCATTTGGACTTAATTGCACTGAATTTACATTTCGCCTATGCCCAACTAACGTTCTCAAACATTCTCCTGTATTTATATCCCATATTTTTATAGTTCTATCCCATGAAGATGAAGCCAAACATTCTCCATTAGGACTAAACGATACACAAGTAACATTCTCCACATGTCCTTTCAGTGTTTTAATACATTTAAACTTTGGGATATTCATTTCTTTATTTATTGTGAATTATTATTTCTAAGAAAAGTCTCCTTTAATGCTAAACCTTTTGCAGTTAAACGATATTTTTGTTTTGGGTGATTAGGATTTTCTGAATACAACATTTCAACATAACCTTCTGTAATAGCTGGCTGAATTGTATTTTTCTTAAAATACCACTTAGACTTATACACTTGCTTGTACACTTGCTTGTACACTTCTAATATTTCATCAACTGACAATTCATTGTCTTTTATGCAGTTTATCAACATTTTAAGTTGTACACTTACTTGTACACTTTCATGAGCATTAACCGAAGAATTTACAGGGAGAATTATACGAATAAAGTTATCGGTAAACTTAAAACAATCTTCTCCGTAAGCTTTTAGAATACGAGGTATGCCCGAACCCAAAGATTCTACTAATTCCACATCACGATATATACGCATAAGTTCTTTATTGCGTGGAATAGAAATACCACTAAAAAACTCCTCTCTTGTAAGCGACTCAGGCAAACGACCAGCCGAAGTAATCTCAAGCCTATCAGGGAATATTTCAAATTTAGGTGGCACTTCAAAAGAGTAATCGTTGTGAACAATAGCGTTAATCACTGCCTCACGCAAAGCAATCTTATTCCACAAAGGAGTTTCCTCGCGTTCCATAGGAGTGATTTTTGCAAAAACCTTATTTTCTATATCAAGTTTTGAAAGCACACTTTTTGTTGCTTTTATAAGAGAACAATATCCGTATTCATTATTTTCAATTAAATCGCAACGATCAAGACTTGAATACTTAGCAACCTTTATTGAGTTCCCATTTTCATCAGCTAAAAGATAGGCAACATAGTTTAGTTTATCCTCTTCGGTAAGCAATTCCAAAGTTCTTTTGAAATTATCATTCAACCTTTTACCCCTCTCATCATAGTAAATACGCAGTTGCTCAAAACTTAAATCTTGTCTGTTAGATACAATTCTTCCGATAGAATTTCTTGTACGCATAGCAAACAAACGGTCAATTTGTTCCTGTGGCATAGGCTCTGCAGAAGTCCCAACACGAACATAAGTTCCTTTTGGTGTCATTCCGAATTTTGTTTTAAAGTATGGCTTTTCTATTCCGCTTGCTACCGTAATTTTAATAATACTACGACCATCTTTTCTCTCCTCTGCAATATCAAATACCCCCATAGCAGAAGGAGAAATATTGTGTTTGATTCTATCTTTCAGCCTCAACATACAATCATCTACATCATCTACTCCTACAATTGTCCCATCTTTATCTATACCTATATAAATAAAACCACCCTCCTTGTAATTAAGAAAAGCGACAACTTCTTTTTCTATATCAAGTTCCGAATTTAATTCCCTTTTGTACTCTATGCGATTTGTTTCTGCCATAAAAAAGACTTGTTTTATTTCGCAAAAATACGATAAGTTTATGTTTTATATCCTCTATTTCTTCTTTTTGAGTTGTTTTTTCTTTGCTTTGTAAACCTCTATGACGTTTTTCACCATAACACCCAATTCTTCCTTTTTTGCTTTTACTATTTTGGGATTTTCTTTTGCCCATTTTTTCAAAGGTTCTGCACAAGTCTCTGCTGCTTTATCAAGCTCTGCTTTTGTTTTCGCTGCTTTTATCTTCTTTTCACATTCTTTACACATAGCCTTTGGCTTATCTAATTCGCCCTGTGTGAATGAAAATAAAAAAGGTACAAGCATTAACATCAAAAAAATCTTTCGCATAATTATTTAGTTTTATTTACTTAAAAAATCTCTTTGTTTTTTTCAAAAAAAGCAAAGAAATATTTTTAAAATTCTTTGTTTTTTTCTCAAAAGATTAAGAAAAAAAAGCCAAATGCTTTTTAAATAAAACATTTGACTTTTTTATTGCATAGTTAAAGACTTATTATCCTTTGTATGCTATTGTTTCTATTTCCACTAATACACCCATTGGTAATTTTTCTACTGCGTATGCTGCTCTTGCTGGCAACATTTCGTTGTAATATTTTGCATATACTTCGTTCATTGCAGCGAAATCGTCCATTGAGTTTAACAAACAAGTTGTCTTTACTACATCTTTAAAGCTGTATCCTGCTTCTGTAAGGATTGCTTCTATGTTTTTGAAAACTTGTTCTGTTTGTTCTTTTATTGTTTCAGGAATTTTTCCTGTTTCTGGATTAACTGGAATTTGTCCTGAAATGAATAACATTCCGTTTCCTGCCAAAATTGCTTGGCTATAAGGACCTATTGCTTTTGGTGCTTTGTCTGTGTTTATTACTTTATTCATATCTTTATTTTTTTAAGATTATTTGTTTTGTTGATTGTTTGTTTCCTTGTTTTATGTTCAAGAAATATATTCCACTTTCAAAAGAATCAAGATTGATTACTTTACCATTGATATTGCAGTTTGTTTCTTTTAAGATTTCTTGACCTAAAACATTTGTAATTGTAAGGCTTTCTGCTTGTACTTCATCAGAAGTGATTGTTATTTGACCTGCTGTTGGGTTTGGAAGTACAGTGTAATCAAATATTGCTTCTACATCTTGTATTGAAGAGTAATCTTTCACATAGACTGCTTTTTCTGCAGAATAGTCTGATGGACATTGATCTAATTGTACTTTAACTCGATAAGTGTAAGTAGCTTCTGTGGTTGGTGTTTCACCAGGATAGTTTCTTTGATTAAAGCCAAGTGATTCCCATGCTTGATTATCTATGCTTCTTTCCCAATCTATGATTGTTCCTCTATAATTATTTAACTTTAATTGACCTGTTGCATCACCTAAGGCTATTGTATCATTACTAATGTTTTCTGAAATAATACCTCCTCTTGTGATTTTAACATCCAAAAGCACAGTATTTGAAATGTGTTCTACTACTCCGTTTGAAGTAACGATTCTTCTGTAATATGTACTATCTGTTATAGCTTCTGGTTGGTAGTTTTGGTTAGTTGATTCTTGTGTTGCATTAACCCAAGAGCCTGTTCTACCTTTTTGTTGCCATTGATAAGTAAAGTTACCTCTTCCTCCTGTTGGTTCTGAACCTGTTAATAATTGAGGAGTTTCTCCTAAACAGAATGCTTGATCAGAAGATATTACATTATTATGTATTTCAGGGAATGTTGTAGTAAAGCTACGTTTTGTTCCGTATGCTGTTCCTAATGTTGTTGTCAAGTATGCTTTGAAGTAATATGTCATTCCTTCTGTCAATGTATCAAGTGTTATTTCATAATTACCTGTTGTTACTGTATCAACAACTGGTATAATCCATGAAGATTCAAGTGTTAAACCATCATTCTCATCAGAAGAAACAATAAATCCTTTTTCTACAAATTCACCTTCTCCTAAATTAACTATCTTTCCTTTTATTGTTGCGTGAACTGAATCAATATTTGAGGCTGCTTGTGTCAATAAAGTTCCTAATCCACTTGGAGTATTAAATTGTCTTACTTCTCCGTAAGATGTTCCTGTTGAACTTTCTGCGTATGCTCTATAATATATTGTTGAAGAAGGAACAAGTCCTGTCAATTCCACAGTAAATACTGCATCAGTTGTATTTGCAGCGATTGCTGTTATACTATCTTGGTCTAAGTTTCTCAATGCTTCTTGATTAACGCTCCATACTGCTCCTTGTTCTGAGATTGTTGAATCTCCGTAATAAAGAATTGAACCCGATACTATTGCAGAAGACGAAGTTATTGTAGATGATGTTACTGCTCCTGTGCTTACCGCTGGCAAATCAGACATAAAGTTAAATGTAATAACAGAATCGTTTTGATATTGAATGCTTGTTATTGGCTTATTAGTAGGTGTACCATTCATAAGTGTATTTGCAGGAGTTGTAAGGTTTGTAAAATTCATATTTTCTGAAATTCCTGGGAATGGAGCATTTCCTGTTTCTGTGTGAGCATCGTTTCCTGTTGCTGGAACAATATACCAACCTCTATTACTTGGAGTTACGTTTATGTTGTTTTGTCCATTTTCTAACCAATTGTTTATTCTGTTTTGTTGAGCGTGATAAATCAACATTCCTTCACCTGGAATATAAGAGTCCCATCTTGTTTTTCTTCTGTGCTCCAACATTAAAAATTCATTATTATTTCCTAAATCTATCTTATAGAAAACTGCTGAATCGTTAATTGCTGGTAAAGACAATCCATTTGCTGTTGTTGTTAATTCTATTGGTTGAGCCCAATTTGCAATTTGACGTTCAATTCCTGTTAAACCTGCAGGTGTTGCTGAATTATTTAGATAAGAACCAGATGACATCAAATCCCAATCTCCTGGAACTGCTGCTTGTCCTCCTGATCCTGTGTAGTCTGTATCGTAAAAGTCAGGAAATCCTAACACGTGACCAAATTCATGACAAATTGTTCCAATTCCGTCCATAGCAACAGAATTTCTCTTTTCTGCTGAACAAGAATATGGTCCAAATCTAACATTATCTTTTACAATATTAGGGCTTACACTACTTCTATGTGGCCATATTTCATTATCAATCCCTGTTGAACTTTCTGGAGTTCCTGCAAAAATAATGTGAATTGCATCAACTCTATTATCATTATCATTATCGTAATCAGCATAATCAACATCTGGATTTGCAGCATCTATTGCGTGTCTTACAAAGTAATCCATATTTTGATCACTTCCATAAGCATTATTTCCTCCGTAATAAGCCATTGTGTTTGGAAGAGTATATGGACCTGCAACATCAATATCCATAATGAATTGTTCATCTGAATTGTCTTTATAATAATCCTTTACAGAACCTGTTCCATTGTAATTGTCTGCACTTACAAGATCTACAAAATTTTGGTTTGTATATGTAAATGGTTTATCGCTAAATCCAACAAGAATAACTAATAATTTTACGGTTCCTATTGAAGGATATTTCGCATCACTATTAGCAGGAAGCGATGCAGGAGAGTTTTGTTTTTTCAATTCTACTTGTCTGTCTGAGTAAAATAAGTTAACAGGAAGTGTAGATAAGAATGCTATTTCTTCAGCAGTACGTTCATTTGCGTTTGAAGCGATATACTTAGATGCAACTAAGTCGCCATTTTCATCTAACACACCGTATGTAAATACACCTTCGTTATTTCTTACTAAGGTATATTGATCTAAGGTTGTTGCCCAATTTACATACTCATCTCCACCAAGAACAAACGTCAAAGTTTTGCCATTTGGTTGTCGAATAGTAACTGCTTGCTTGTTTGCTGGAATTGCAAACGCTCCTATGCTGATAATTGTCATCAACACAAGTAGCATCATACTTTTTAATAATCTTTTTCTCATTTTTCTTTTTATTCGTTTTTTATGTTAATTCATTAAAATTATCTTTATCTCTTTAACTTGTTTTTTGTCTTGTTTATTTTCTATTCTCAAAAAATAAATACCGCTTTGTAATCCTTGTATAGGAAGATTTATTTGACTATCAGAAGAAGAAAAATTAATAATTTCTCTTGCATTAGAGTCAAAAATAGTTAAAAATAGGCTTTGTTGAGTTGGGTTATTTAAAATTGATTGACCCTTGCTTGGATTTGGATAAACAAAATACATTTCTCCATTTACAATTTCTTCTAACGATACGTCTTGAACAACATTTATCTTCAATGTATCTGAATATGCAATTGGACATTCATTTAATTGAACACCTGCTCTTAAATAAACTGTATCTAAAAGATTTGGATTGTATAGTAAATTAGTATCTTGCTGAGAGTTTGCAATAGTGTGCCAATTAAAATCTTGATTTGCTTCTTGCCAAGAAAGAATTTCTCCTTTAAAAGATTTTAAAGTCAAAGTATCTTCCTCGCTACTAATCCATTCTGTCTTACCTTCTATCTTTCCTCCCTTAGACTTCAAAACTTTCATCTCTACAACATTGCTTTCATTTCTAATTGCAAAAGAAAAAACAACCCTTCTAAAAGAAGTTGTCGTAGTAAGTGTGCCTACAATGTAATCTTTTCCGTTTCCATTTTCTTCAATATCTTCCCATGAACGTCCTTCTTCTTTTCTTTGCCATTGATATGTAAAATTGCCTTGTCCTGCCTGAGGTTGAGAGCCTAAAATCATTCCAAAATCTGCACCTTCGCAAAGTGTTGCACCTCCTGTTATCACATTATTTTCAATAGGTATGAAATCAGTTGTAGCAGATTTTTGAGATGCGTACTTTATTCCAAGGGCTGTTATTGCATAAGTCCTGAAATAATACTTTGTTGCTTGTTCAAGACCTGTTATTTGAGTTGTAAAAGTTTCGCATTCTCCAACAAAACTAATAACATTTGTAGTTGTATCAGGATTTTGTGTTGTTGAATAGCATATTCCATACTCTAAAATAGGGAAATCTCCCTCAACTAACACTCCTCCTCCTACTGTCATTGAAGTTAAATCTATATTTGTAGCTGAGTTTGTTTTCAAAATCGGTTGTCCATCAACTGTGGCAAAGGTTTTTATTTGTCCGTAAACGGTGTCATAATCTGAAATATAAGCACTTCTATAATAGTAAGTCTTTGCATAAAGAAGGTTAGTTAAGACTGTCGAAAAACTATCTGCATTAAACTCATCCGCTTCAAAAAATTGCTCAGTAGAAAAGTCTTGTAGCGTATCTAATGCAAAACCTTTGAATGTATAGTTATAGATTCCTGCATAGACTTCAACGCCTTTAACTTGATAAGAAGTGTTTGAAAGTTTTATACTTTCATGAATAGTCTCTACTATTGCAGAAGAATCAGGTATCATAAAGCGAAAACGAATACAATTATCACTTGTATCTCTTGTAATGTGAGTTATTGGTTTGTTCAAACTTTCTCCACTCCATAAAATACTATTTGGTTGAGAATAATCTGCAAAAAAATCATTGTATTGTGCAGAAGGAAATACATCTGTTGCAAGCGTGTTCTCATCATCGTTTCTATCCGCTTCTTCAATGTCATATTTTTGATAATTAGGATCGCAATTTATATTATAATCTCCTTCTCGCTTAACGTGAAATATCAATCCTCCACTATTAGGTACGTATGTATCCCAAGAAGATTGATTTCTATTTTCAAAAACGAAAAACTCGTTTTCATAAGGAGTTGTAATAATGTAAGCTTTATTGCTATCCATAAGCGGAGGTAACACATATTCACCTGCAAGAGAAAGTGTATCGAAGTCTAACCAGTTCAAACGATATTTTTCATAAGCTGTAAAAGAAGCTGGAGTATTACTATAATTATTATAACTACCAGAAGCCATAATACTCCAAGTGTTTACTGCTGTTGCTTGTCCTCCTGAGCCTTCGTAATCGGTATCATACAAATCGGGAAGGCCTAAAACGTGTCCAAACTCATGACAAATAGTTCCAATACCGTCCATTCCCGAACCCATTTTTTCAGCAGAGCAAGAATAATCCCTTAAAGTAACTCCATCAAAGGTTATATCAAGAGAATCATAAGGATAAATACTCCAACGATGTGGCCAAATAGCATTAGTCTCTCCTGTTGAAGCCTCTCCTGCTCCTGCAAAAATAACATGAACAGCATCTATCTTTCCGTCATTATTCATATCAAATTGAGAAAAATCTATTTCACTATCTGCTAACGCACATGCTTCCGAAACCATCTCCTTTGGATTAATATCGGAAAAAGAAGGACCTGCTGCACCATAATAAGCCATAGGTTGCGACAAAGTATAAGGACCTGCAACCGTAGGATTTAATTCTAATTGCCCAAAAGAGACATCATAATAATAATCTTTCACACTCCCGGTTGCTCCATTACGACTATATCCCGGTTGAGAAGCCAAAGAATCAAAATCCTCCCTTGTGTAAGTAAACGCCCTATCTGCAAAAGAAACTAAAATAATCAACAAATTATTATTTCCTGTAGTAGGATAATTAGTTTCTATTTTTTGAAACGCTGATTTTCTATTCGTTATTTGATTATCAGAAAAAGTTAAACGCTTATTTATTGAAGAAAGAAAGTCTATTTCCGTTTTTGTTCTTTGATTCGGATTTGATGCTAAATAAGAAGAGGCCACCAAATCTCCATTTTCATTAAGATAGGCATAGCAATAATCTCCATTTTCATTCAATAATAGGGTGTAATTATCAATAGAGCGAGCAAAATTAACAAATTCATCTCCTATTAGATAAAAATCCAACAATCTATTATCAGATTGTCTTTTACTTTTCATAGTAGTATCAGCAGGAATAGCCATTAGATGAGAAGAAACAAAGAAAAATATTAGAAAAGCAAAGAAATATTTTACAAAATCAAAGTTTTTTTTCATTTTTCATATCATTTATTTTAAT
>JAGCLI010000033.1 GCA_017647065.1 Bacteroidales bacterium | reverse complement strand
TCTCCTATTTCTGAGCCTGTAAAATCTGCTGATGCAAACTTATTTCCTGTTGAGAAATAGAAATTCCATTTCCCTGTTTTATTTCCTTCTTTATCAAATTTACCTTCTAATCTTTTTTGTTTATTGTCATAGTAGCGTATTTCTTCAACTTTTATCTTTTTCCCATTATCTTCTTTGAATAAATAGACTATTTTAGCCTCTCCATTATCGTATTTTTCTACTATTTCTTCTTTTGTACAAGAGATAAACAAGAAGAAAATTCCTAAAAGATAGATTAAATTATTTTTCATCATCACCTAAAAGTTTATTTTTTGGCAAAGGTACAACAAATGCAAAAAAAAATATCAAAAATTAAAACTTTTCTTAATTTTTTATTGTTATTTGAAAGAATGATGTATCTTTGCAAAAGTTTTAAACCTTAAATAGTAAAAGAAATGGCTTATAAAATTACCGACAGTTGTGCTGCTTGCGGCACTTGTATTGATGAATGCCCAGTAGGAGCAATCTCTGAAGGCGATATCTATGTAATAGATGCAGAAAAATGCGTTAGTTGCGGAACATGTGCTGACGTTTGCCCTATGGAAGCAATTCAACCTGAAGATTAATTCTTACAGAAAAAAATGAAAAAAAGCCCTATGAGAAATTTCATAGGGCTTTTTTTGAAACCTTTAATTCTATTAATTTATGGATACATTGAGTTTGTGTAATCAAATAGCAAAAAAATCATCTTTACTCTCCTCTATTATAAATAATACAAAGGAAGCGTTCTTTGTTTTTAGTCAAACAGCAGAGGAAATAATAAAACAAATGCAGAAAGAATCACCAGAAACTAAATTTGTTTTTCAAAATAAATCGGAATTGGAGTTTGAAATTCGTTTTGGTGAAGACATCCTAATATTTACTATGCATACAAATATTTTTGAATTCTCTCGACAACATGAAGTAATGAAATTACCATACATAACCCAAGATAAAGAGAGATCTTTTTGCGGAATGATAAATATTTACAACTTTTTGTCGGATTCTTTTGACTACGACCGAGATTATGACATAGGATACTTGATAGGAAGAGTATTTATAAATAAGGAAAAGCATTATTTCATAGAAGGGAAAAGAGAAGTTGGATTACTATATTCTAACTTCAATACTTCCATTATAAATAAAGAGTCAATTAGTAGCATAATACTCTCTTCAATGGAATATGCCAACAATTTTGATCTATTAGTTCCGCCTTTTGATGAAGTAAAAACCATAAGCGTTGAAGAAATGAAGCTTAATTCTTCATCAAAACGCATAATTACTGCAAAAAGATTAGGATTTGAATTTCAGCAAGATAGAGAATAATGAAAGAAAAAAATTAAATTTTTCTTTAAAAAAATTTGGCAGTAAAGAAATTTGTTGTAATTTTGCATCGTCAAACAAGGCAAGACGCCCCGTTCGTCTAGTTGGCCTAGGACGCAAGATTTTCATTCTTGAAATCAGGGGTTCGAATCCCCTACGGGGTACTAAAGATTAAAGAAATAGAGAAAGATTAAAGGAAATGGCAAATCACAAAAGTGCAATAAAAAGAATTCGTGCAAACGAAAGAAAAAGAATAGCTAATCGCTATTACGCTAAGACAATGAGAAATGCTTTAAAAGACTTCAGAATGACTGAGGATTTGAATGAAGCAAGTGCTAAATTACCTAAATTGATTGCTCAAATAGACAAATTAGCAAAGCGTTCAGTTATTCACAAAAACAAAGCAGCGAATCTTAAATCTAAATGTATGAAGAGAGTTGCTTCTGTAAAGTAAGAAACTTTGTAAACAAAAACATAAAACCTATAACCTCCTTTTTCAAGGAGGTTTTTTGTTATATATTGAATTATGAGACTAATTGACACACATACTCATTTGTATGAAGAAAGTTTTACAGAGGATTTAGACCTTGTAATAAAGAAAGCAAAAGAGAATGGAATATATAAAATGTTTATTCCAAACGTTGACGAAACCACAATAAAGCCTCTAATTTCTCTTTGTGAAAAATATGATTGTTGTATTCCTATAATGGGACTTCACCCTACAAGCGTAAAAGAAAATTTTAAAGATTCCCTATCTATTATCAAAGAAACTTTATTTGAAACTCCCGAAAAATTTTGTGCAGTTGGCGAAATCGGAATAGATTTGTATTGGGACAAAACCTTTTTAGAAGAACAAACAATAGCATTCAAAGAACAAATTTCTTGGGCTTTGGAATTAAAAAAACCATTCATTGTACACGCAAGAAAAAGCTTTGATGAAATATATCGTTGCTTAAAAACCATAAACAAAAACAAATACTCTGGAATATTTCATTGCTTTGGAGGAGATTTAAGACAAGCAAAAACCGTCATAGAAATGGGATTTAAAATAGGAATTGGAGGAGTTATCACATTTAAAAATGCAAAATTAGCCGAAATAGTAAAAGAAATAGACATAAAAGACATAGTTTTAGAAACAGATTCACCATATCTTGCACCCGTTCCTTACAGAGGAAAACGCAACGAAAGTGCCTACATATTAGACATAGCAAAATTCGTAGCCGAAGTAAAAGAAATTCCATTAGAACAAGTAGCCGAAATCACAACACAAACAGCCTTAAACATATTTGAAAATGAAAATTAAAAGAATCATCGCATTACTAATTGCAAGCATTATTTTCAACTCTGCATTGATAGCACAAGAAACTCAAACGCAAACAAATGGTAAGCCAATCATTCAAGTATTTGGCGATTTCTACACAGACTTTAAAGAAGACAAAGAAGAATTAGGCTTTGAACTAAACAGAGCATACTTAGGCTATCAATACGAACTAAAAAAAGGCTTATCAATAAAAGCAGTTATGGACATAGGCGAGTCAAAGCAAGTAAACGACTATCAACGCATAGCCTACATAAAAAATGCTCAAATCTCATGGAAACGCAACAATATTACGCTTAATGCAGGATTGATTTCCACAACACAATTCAATGAAATAGAAAAATTTTGGGGCAAAAGATACGTAGCAAAATCCTTTCAAGACGAATATAAATTTGGACACAGTGCAGACTTAGGGCTATCGGCAGCATATAAATTTGGAGAAATTATCTCAATTGATGCAATCATAACAAACGGAGAAGGATATAAAAAACTACAACAAAACAATAGTTTTCAATATGGCTTAGGAGCAACAATAAATCCAATAAAGAATTTGTATTTTCGCCTATACGGAGGAGTAAACGATGAAAATCAAGCAAATTTCTCTTTCTTCACAGGCTACAAAAGCGAAAAAATCACTCTCGGAGCAGAATATAACATTCTAAAAGACCAAAAACAAGGAGCAAGTTTCTTTGGCAATTTCTCAATCAATAAGAATTTTGACTTCTATGCAAGGTATGACATCTTAGAGGAAGAAATCCTACTTACAACACAAGGCAATTCAAGCGTGATAGCAGGATTTGAATATCGAATTAACGACAACATCAAAATTTCACCAAACTTCAAAGCAAGCATTCCAAGAAATAACAACCTCAATACCAAGTATTCAGCATTCATTAGTTGCTATTTTGGAATATAGGCTTAAACTCTTGAAAAAAAGTCTTTGATTTTTTATTTTTTTTCTTTGTTTTTTTTAATTTTTTCTTTGAAATATTTTGAAAAAGCAAAGACTTTTTTTTCTATTCCTTTGCTTTAAAGATAATCCATAAAATACGCAAAGGAAACTACTTCAAGAAGCAACATTGATAAACTCCCTAAAATAATAGATTTCTTGTCTGTAATTATTTTTTTCTCGATTTTCTTTAATTCTTCGTTATTTCCTTGTAATGTTTTTTTGTGTTTCTTTTAATATTTCTTTAATTTCTTCCATTTCATATTATTTTTAATCATTAAACTATACCAATATAAACCCTATTGTTAAAACGGCAAAGAATAGAATTGAAAATACGAGTTCTACTCTTTCATATATTTTTGATTTTTTGTTAATTCGTTGAAAGATTTCTTGATTCTCTTTCGCCAATCTTTGATTCTCTTTTAATATTTCTTTTATTTCTTCCATTGTTATTAAAGTTATCTACTTACAACTAAATTTAC
>JAGCLI010000003.1 GCA_017647065.1 Bacteroidales bacterium | reverse complement strand
TTCTTTTGAAGAAAAATGAGTGTAATTTGAACCCTTAGGGCAGTGATTCTTGCTATAAAAAAGCGAAAGATAGTTTTCTGCATCTGCATAGTCTGCAATCCACGAGCCACGAAACCATTGCGTTTTGCCTTGTGCTATATGTTCACGTAAAGCAGCAGGAGGATTTACATCAATCTTTACTTTAATCCCTAAAAGTCCTAATTGTTGTTGAATATATTTACACAAATCAAGATAAGTCGCCGTTGTAGAAAGGGTGATTTCTTGCATTCCTTCGCCGTTTGGATAACCTGCTTGGGCTAATAATTGTTTGCTTTTTTCAGGATTGTAATCGTATGCCTTAGATGTTGAATCAAAGCCTGCAAGTCCCATAGGTATGATGCCAAATTCTCCGGGATAGCCTATGTTATTACGCATATATTTTATCATCTTCTCACGAGAAAACCCGTAATTTATCGCTTGCCTTACTCTTTTGTCTTTTAAAGGATTGTTTTTATCGTTATCGTCCATTTTAAAGCCAAGATATTCTGTATTTAAGTAAGGTTGTGTAATTAGATTTATCTTATCTCTATATTTTGGTTGCAATTTACCGCTACGAGTAAGAATTTCGTCTTTGTAATTTGGGTCAATTCCCGAAATAAAGTCTATATTTCCTTTTACAAACTCTAAAAAGACTGATTGTTTGTCAATGATAAATGTAATGGCAACAGCATCTAAGTAAGGAAGTTTTCGCCCTAAGGAGTCGGTTTCAAAATAGTCTTCATTTTTTACAAGAACTAATTTAACATTCTCTTTCCACATCTTGAATTTAAAAGGACCTGTCCCGATAGGGTGCTTACGAAAATCCTCTTTGTAATACTCTACTACTTCTTTTGGTACAACGCTTGCGTAAGGCATTGTTAATATTCCAAGAAATGGAGAAAAGGCTTGTTTTAATCTAACAACGAACGTTGTGTCGTTTGGTGCAAAGAAACTATATTTTCCATTTATTTGCTCTACATTTTCAAAAAAAACAGCTCCTGGTGAAAGTGTTTTTTTATCTACAATTCTATTTAAACTATATACAAAATCCTCTGCAACAACTCTTCGTTTACCGTTTTTGAAAAGCTGATGTGGGTGAAAAAAAACATCGTTTCTTAAATGGAATGTGTATTCTAAACCGTCTTTTGATATTTCCCACGATTTAGCTATTGAAGGCATTATATTAAGTTTATTATCCATTTGAACCAAGCCGTTATATAATTGAACATCTGCCCAAATCATTGCTTGGTCTTTTGCGTATGCAGGGTCTAAGGAATTGATATTTGCCGCCTCATTATAACGAAAAACTTTCTTGCCTGCATTACGATTCTCGCTTGTGCAAGAACATAATACAAATGCAAGAAAGCTTAGTATAAAATAAAGTCTAAATAAAAATTTCAAATGTTTTATTTCTTTATTTGCAAGAAATTCTTTCCGTAAACACCTTGTGTCTTTGCTATTGAAATGAAAGCATTTGGATCTATTGCTTTTACTAAACGCATAATTTCAACTTTATCTTTCTTTTGTGCAATTACAAGCAATACTTTTTGATCTTTTTTGCTATACCAACCCCATCCGTTCAATAAGGTAACGCCTCGTTTTACTTCATTACCGATTGCGTCTGCTATTTCATCGCTCTTTTGAGACATAATAGTGATTTGATATGTTTGTTTCTCTCCTTCCACAACAAAGTCTATTGCAAAAGTAAATACTCCTAAACAAACAAAACAGTAAACTAATTGTTCAAGGCCATTACCCATTAAAATAGTTGATGCAATAACACAAGTATCTACTATCATTATGATAGATCCTGGACTAACGTTTCTATATTTTGTTACAATCAAAGCAATAATATCGCTACCTCCTGAATTTCCTCCGTTAATAAAGCACAATCCTATTCCTAAGCCTGACATTGCTCCACCTAATATTGCTTTTGTAATCATTTCCATATTCTCAAATTTGAATTGTTCCATATTTTGCACTTCCAATACTTGTTGGAAAAATATCAAGAACAAGGATGCCGAGGTCATTCCTATGATTGTGTTTATTGCAAACTTACCTCCAAGTATTCTATAACCTATTAACAATAGGATTGCGTTAATAGAGAAGTTTGTTATACCCATTGGTATTCCTGAAAGGTAATAAATAACCGAAGAAAGACCAACTACTCCCCCTCCAATTATCTTTGAGGGAACCATAAACACGCTCCATGCAAAACAATACATTGATATTCCTACTAATATCAATAAATACTTTACTACAATTTTCCAAATAGGAGTTTTTACTAATGTATTCATATTCTATCTTTTTTTATTTATCTTGCAAACATCAATAATAATCTTTCCGATATTTCATCCATATTAAGATTCTTTGCTATTATGTTTCCTTTTGAATCTATCAATATGTTTTGTGGAATATATGTTAAATCAAATAACTTAACTATTACGCTACTCCAACGTTTTAGGTCAGAAAGATTAACCCAATTCATTTTTTCTACGCTAATTGTGTTTTTCCAAGCTGTTTTTGAATCGTCAAGCGAAACACTTACTATTTCTAAACCATCTTTTCTAAATCTTTTATACAATTGTCTTAAATCTTTTATTTGCATTAAAGATTTATTGTCCCAAGATGCCCAAAAATGTATTAGTGTGTATTTATTTTTTTGTGCAATATCCATTAAAGATACTGATTCTGATTTTGTGTTTTCAAGAGTGAAGTTTCTAATCTTTTCTCCTACTTGCTCTTCTTTGTCTAATTCTAAAATATGTTTACCTAATAAGTCATATTGATACATATTTTTTGCTTCGCCTTCAAGTGTTGAATAGATTTCTCTTAATTCTGATGTTTTTAAATAAGGAGCTAAATAAGAAGTTACAATAAATGGAGAATAAACGCTTGATTTGTTTTCATTAACATACTTCATCAAACATTGCATTGGATTCTTTTGGCGATTGCAACGGTTTGCTATTTGCAAAAATTCATCGTTTGAAGAAGAACCTTTTATGACTATTTTTTCTAAATTATCGGCTTTTCCTGTAATTTCTATGTTTTCATTGTCCATAAAGAAGGATATTTCGCCAATGTTTGAAGGTAAAGAAACAATTGCCATACAAGTTCTTTCTACCTTGCCTGAAAATTCAAAGAATCCATTAACAACCTTTGATTTTATCAACTCTTTTTCTCCGTTTGCTAACAATAATTCAAGCGAGATTTTCCCTTCTTCTATTCCCGCTATTGTTCCACTTATTGTAAAGCCAGATTCTGCTGTTAATTCTTTTAGTTGCATTGCTAATTCCTCGGTAGAGAGATTAAATGCAAGAATTTTTCCTTCTCTATCTATTAAGACATTACTTGGAACTTCCTTTATCATATAGGTTTGAGCAGAAGGACTTTCCCATTTTTTGAAATCACAAACTTGTGTCCACGATAATTTATCTTCCTTTATAGCTCTTTCCCATAAAGCCTTATCTTGGTCTAACGATACGCTTACTATTTCAAATCCTTTTTTGTTATATTTATTATAAAGCTTAACTAATTCAGGATTTTCTTCTCTTGACTTTCTACTCCATGAAGCCCAAAAATCTAAAAGCATATAATCTTGTTTTCTTACTTGGTCTGAAAGTTTGAAAGTTTTGTTTTGAGATGTTTTTGATGTGAAATTTGGGGCTTTTGCTCCTAC
>JAGCLI010000032.1 GCA_017647065.1 Bacteroidales bacterium | reverse complement strand
CGCAATTTGAAGGAAAGCTTATAGAAAGTGTAGGAATGATTAAGATGGACTTTCTAGGGTTAAGTAACCTTTCAATAATAAAAGATGCCTGCGAAAATATATATAAAACCAAAGGAATAGTTGTAGAGCCAGACAAAATACAATTAGACGATAAAAAGACTCTTGAACTATTTTCAAAAGGATTAACAGTAGGTACATTTCAATTTGAATCAGATGGAATGAGTGGCCACCTACAAAATCTAAAACCCGATAGATTTGAAGACCTAATAGCAATGAATGCTTTGTATAGACCAGGACCTATGCAATACATTTCAAACTTTATAAATCGTAAACATGGCGTAGAAGAAATAGTGTATGAATTTCCAATAATGGAAAAGTATCTTTCGGAAACATACGGTATAACTGTCTATCAAGAACAAGTGATGTTGCTTTCCCAAGCTTTGGCAAATTTCACTCCAGGAGAAGCAGACAAACTTAGAAAGGCGATGGGGAAAAAGCAAATCAAGGTAATGGAAGAGTTGGAAAAGAAATTCATTGTTGGTTGCGAGAAAAACGGATTGGAATTAGAGAAAGTAAAGAAAATTTGGGAGGATTGGAAAAAATTTGCTGAATACGCTTTCAATAAATCTCACTCAACTTGTTACGCATACGTAGCCTTTCAGACAGCATATCTAAAAGCACATCACCCGGCTGAATATATGTCGAGTGTACTTACACATAACCTATCTGATATAAAGAAAATAACGAAATATATAGAAGAATGCCAGAATATAAACCTACAAGTATTAGGGCCAAACGTTAATGAATCTGACCTTAACTTTATGGTAAACAAAAAAGGCGAGATACTCTTTGGATTAGCCGCAATAAAGGGAGTAGGATTAGCCGCAGCGGAAGAAATAATCAGAGAAAGGAATGAAAATGGTCCTTATTCCTCAGCCTTTGACCTTGTAAAAAGAGTGAATCTTCGTATAATAAATCGCCGATGCTTAGAATCTCTAATAAAAGCAGGTGGATTTGATTGTTTTGAAGGCGTTCACCGAGCACAATACTTTGCCAATATTGACAATATCACTGTTTTAGAAAAAATGATAATGCTATCTAATAGATTAAAATCAGATAGCCTATCAGCACAAGTATCATTATTTGATGAAGAAGAAATAAAAGTAGATGAAATATTTGCAATGCCAGAATGTGAACCTTGGTCTCAAAGCGAAAGTCTTTCTTTTGAAAAAGAAATGATAGGTTTTTACATTTCTGGACACCCATTAGATGAGTATGCAGAAACAGTTAGAACATTTGTTGATACGAAAATAGAAAGTTTTAAAGACTTAACCTCACTTAAAGATAGAGACATTTGCATAGCAGGCATAGTAGTAGGAGCAGAAAACAGAGTAGGTAAAAATGGAAATCCGTTCTCTTCGCTTACAATAGAAGATGAAACGGGTGCATATACTTTTAGATTCTTTGGAAACAACTATGTGAAGTTTGGAAACTTTTGTAAAGAAGGGTTATACCTAATAGTAAACGCATCTGTCAAAGAAAAAACTTGGCCAAAAGACGCTATTACGAAAGAATTAGAGGTTTACGTAAAAGACGTGTCGCTTCTAAGTAGCTATATGGAAGAAAATGCAAAAGAATTAGAGGTTACAATAGACTACAATAATATAACAGAACTATTTGTTAAAGAAATAGAGGATTTATGCAAGAAAAACAAAGGGAAAATCACTCTTAAACTAAATATAGTTTCAACAATTGACGATTTGAAACTAACAATGCTCTCAAAAAAATTTAAAGTAGATCCAGTTTTTATAAAAGAAGTAAGAAAATTCTCTTCAAAATACGGCTTACTCTACACAGTCATAAAAAGATGATGAGGTATTTGCCATTAGAAATAGTAAAGCAAAAAGCTATCTCTTTGGGATTCAATGATTGCGGAGCTGCAAAAGTTGAGCAACTCTGCTCATCGCATTTTGATAAATGGATAAAAAAAGGCTATAATGCCAATATGGATTATCTAAACAAATATCACTCTCAGCGATTCAATCCTTGTGAACTCTTAGAAGAAGCAAAAACAGTTTTTTCCTTTCTTATATCTTATAATACTGAAAATAAATTAGATGAGAGTAAATATAAAATAGCCTCATACGCACAAGGGCTTGATTATCACAAAGTAATAAAAAACAAACTCTATACCTTATTGGAAGAATTAAAAGCCTTATTTCCAGATATTCAAGCAAAAATATGTGTAGATACAGCACCCGTAATGGAAAAGCATTGGGCTGTAAAAGCAGGTCTTGGTTGGATAGGCAAAAACACTTGCTTCATTTCGGAGAAATATGGAAATAAAGTATTTCTTGCTGAAATTATTTGCAATTATGAAAGCGATTATACGCAAGAAGTTAGGAATCAGTGTGGTAATTGTAGAAAATGTATAGAATCTTGTCCAAACGGAGCATTGAATGACCAAGAAATTGGACTTGATTGCAATAAATGTATTTCCTATCAAACCATTGAAAATAAGGATTCTATACCTTCTGAAATTAAATTAAACAATTACATTTATGGTTGTGATATTTGCGTAAATGCCTGCATAAGAAACAATAAAGCAATAAAGGTAAACAATGAGTTTTCTCCTACACAAGAAATTAAAACCTTGATTTTCAAAATAGAAACAGATGAGTTAGAAAAAACAGACTTTAACAAAGTACGTAAAATTTCTGCAATGGAAAGAATAAAGTTTGAGAAACTTATTTCAAATAAAGAATCGCAAAAATAATTCTTTGATTTAATAAATTATTTCTTTGTTTTATTAAATTTTTTCTTTGATTTATTTTGCTAAAACAAAGAAAAAAAAAGACTCGAATGAACATTTTAGTTCTTCAAGTCTTTTTTTATTGTAGTCTTTTTATATTTTATTTCTTGTTTACTAAGATTTCATCAATTATTCCGTAGTCTAAGGCCTCTTTTGCTGTTAGCCAATAATCTCTATCGCCGTCTTTTTCTATTTTCTTTATAGATTTGCCTGTGTGTTTAGCGATTATTGAATATAATTCTTCTTTTGTTTTAAGGATTTCTCTTGCTGCGATTTCTATGTCTGAGGCTTGTCCTTGTGCTCCGCCGAGAGGTTGATGTATCATTACTTTTGAGTGTTCTAATGCAGTACGTTTTCCTTTTTGTCCTGCACATAAAAGCACCGAACCCATAGAAGCAGCTAAGCCTGTGCAGATTGTAGCAACGTCAGGTTTGATATATTGCATTGTATCGTATATTCCAAGACCTGCATTTACGTATCCACCAGGTGTATTTAAATAGATTTGAATGTCAGATGTAGAATCAACGCTTTCTAAGAATAATAATTGAGCTTGAATTATGTTTGCAACATCGTCATCTATTGCTGTACCCAAGAAAATTATTCTATCCATCATCAAACGTGAGAAAACGTCCATTTGAGCTACGTTTAATCTTCTTTCTTCTACGATTGTAGGATTTATATATGCACTTTTAGTACTGCTAACCTTACTATATTTATCAAAAGTTATGCTACTAATTCCTCTATGCTTTATTGCGTAAAGTCTAAATTCTTTATCTAAATTATTCATATTGTTGTTTATTTATTTCTTTTCATTAGTTTTTCTGCAAATAATCTCAAATTTTCT
>JAGCLI010000031.1 GCA_017647065.1 Bacteroidales bacterium | reverse complement strand
GAAGGAACAAGTTTTGCACCCTTTGCAAAAATTGGCTTTCCGTTTACAATAAAACAAAACTCACTACCATATTTATCCTTTTTCTGAGAAAGTTCTATTGTTCTAATTCCAAATCTTGTCTTTACGCTATCTAAACATATAGACTTCTTATTATAAAGATAAATTGTAGCCTCATAAAGCGTAGGATCACCATACCCGTTAGGGAACCAAAGTTGAGGATTCTCTACATTGAATCTAAATAAAGAAAGATTATCTTTTAAATTTTCAAGCCTTAATTCTCCTAAATCTAAAGTTGTTATTTTGTTATCAGAAGTAGAGTAGGAGAGTTTAAGATTATATTTTTCGTCTTTAAGAAATTCGGTTTTAATAGTAAGCAACATATTTGCTACTTCTTCCGAAATAGCCTCTGTTTGCACGCTTGCAAATCTTAAATATTCCTTTTCGTCCTCAAAAGTCAAGCAAATAGGAAAAGAAATCTCACCTGCAAGTTGTCGAGGAGCCAAATCCCAACCAAATTGAAAAGCAGCTTTACGGAAAACAGCTCGTTTTTCGGAATGAAGTATGTTGAAATCATCACTATTTACCGCTTGCCATTTTTGATATATAGGTTCAATCTCTACAATCAATTCATTTGCTCCTTTTTTCAAAAACTTCTTTACATCAAACTCATAAGAACGAAATGCGTTCTTTGTTTGAGCAATTTCTTGCCCATTAAGAATGATTTTAGCATAAGTGTCTATGTAATCAAACTTCAAACGAATAATATCTTTCTTTAAAAGGGCTTTATCTACTTCAAAGTTTAAAACGTAAGTCAAATGACAAGTATCTAAAAATGAATAATTCTCCTCATTTGCTCCAAAGAACATATTTTCATTTCTTTTTTCTGCAAGCAAATCATAGATATTAGTCTTGTCATCGTGGATTTCAAATCTTTCGTTGTTGCAAATCAAAACGCCGTTATTGATTTGAATCATTTGAGCAAAAGAGAAACTCCAATACAATAAAGCAATTATGCTGAAAAATAGTGTTTTCTTCATAATTCTAATAATTTAAAGCCGCTGCTCCTAAGATTGCAGTGTCGTTTTCTTTTAAAGCCGATTGTTCAACCACTATTTTACCACGAAAAACAGGGTAAAGATTTTCCTCTAAGTATTTTCTAAAAGGATTAAGCAATAAATCGCCAGCTTGACTTAGTCCTCCTGAAAAAATAATCTTTTGAGGCGATGTGATAGCAACTGCATTCGCCAAACCAATTGCAAGCATTTTTGCTGTAAGGTCAATACATTCTAATGCCAAAGCATCATTTTTTCTTGCTGCCTCGCAAATTGTGTATCCGTTTATTTCGTCTTGATTCAATTCTCTAAGCAAAGACGGTGTCATGTCTTTTTGAAGAAGTTTTAATGCTGTGCGTCTTATTCCTGTTGCAGAAGAATAGGTCTCTAAACAGCCTTTTCGTCCGCATCCACATTCTCTTCCGCCAATTTGAACAATCGTATGTCCAACTTCTCCTGCGAATCCGTCATGTCCGTAAATCATTTTGCCATTTGAAACAATAGCACTGCCAACTCCTGTGCCGAGTGTAATCAAAATAAAGTCGTTTACGCCTTTTGCTCCACCATAAATCATTTCTCCAATGCCGGCTGCGTTTGCGTCATTAGTGATTGTAACTTTCAATTCCCAGCCTTCGTTAAGCAAAAGCATCTCTAACATATTTTTTATAGGAATAATGCCTTTGAAAGGTAGGTTCGGAGCAAGTTCAATTGAGCCTTTGTAAAAATTTCCATTAGGTGCTCCAATGCCTACGCCTAAAATGTTTTCAGGCTCAGGGCAATGTGCAATCAAATCTTTTATTTGCTTTACTAATTCGGTTAGATAATCCTCCAAAACAGGAAAATTCTTTGTTTTTATTGCACTTTGATATATTATTTCTGCATTTTCATTTACCAATCCAAAGCAAGTGTTTGTTCCTCCTATATCAATTCCTATTGAATATTTCATTTTATGCTTTATGTTATAAATTTATAAAATCTTTCATTGTAAAAACGCCTTTTTTGCCTAAGAGCCAATGTGCTGCCATAACAGCTCCGCTTGCAAATCCTTTGCGATTGTGAGCTGTGTGTTTGATTTCTATTTCATCAACCACGCTCTGATAATCTATTATGTGAGTTCCGCAAACTTCTCCTTCTCTTATTGATTCTATTTTAAGGTCTTCTTTTTTTATATTATGGTTTTCAACAAGAGTTTCTCTCAAAGTAATCGCTGTACCCGAAGGAGCGTCTAATTTATGTATGTGATGAATTTCCGTAATCTGTGGATTATAGTCAGAAAAGTCTTTCATCATATTTGCCAAATAAGCATTGAGTTTATTGAAAAGAAAAACTCCTATTGAAAAGTTTGACGCCCAAAATAGTGTTTTATTTTCTTGGTTTGCTCTTTGTGTTATTTCTTCTAATTTATCATACCAACCTGTTGTGCCTACAACGATTGCAATGTTTCTTTCCCATGCTTTTTCTATATTTTCTAAGACTTTGCTTGGAATAGAGAAGTCTATGGCTACTACATCTTTGAGAGAATTGTTTTTGTCAAAATTCTCCCAATCTTCATCTTTGTCTATTATTCCTACAATGGTATCTGATTTACTTAAAGCAATTTCCTCTACCATTTTTCCCATTTTTCCGTAACCTATTATAAGGATATTCATTTCTCTTGCAATTTTTTTTACAAAGATAAGAATAGTTTGTTTAAAAATACTATTTTTGCAAAAAAAGAAAATGAAATATCTCTACTATATAATAGCAATTCTCTGCTTTTTCCCATTCGTTTCAGCACCTATGGCTTTGTTTTGTGGTATATTATTTTCGCTTCTAAAAATTGAAAAGCCGTTTCAATACAAAAAATATTCATCTCCTCTTTTGCAATACTCTGTTGTACTTATGGGATTTGGTATGAATCTTCAACAAGTTATAGAAGTATCCTCAAAAGGTATTGTTTTGACGGCTTGTTCGGTTGTTTTGGTCTTTCTAATAGGGCTTTTGCTTGGCAAACTCTTTAAGGTAGATAAAAACACTGCGACTCTTATTAGTTCAGGCACTGCAATCTGTGGTGGAAGTGCTATTGCGGCAGTTTCTCCTATTGTTGGAGCAAAGGATAGTCAAATTTCCTTTTCCTTAACCGTTGTTTTTGTGCTTAATGCCATAGCTTTATTTATTTTTCCCTTTGTTGGAGAATATTTTAATATGAGTCAAGAAAGTTTTGGCTATTGGGCAGCAATCGCAATTCACGATACCTCGTCAGTTGTTGGCGCAGGAGCCGAATATGGCAAAGAAGCATTGCAAGTAGCAACGACAGTAAAACTCGCAAGAACGCTTTGGATAATTCCTCTCTCACTCTTAGTTTTGTTAATCAATAAAAAAGAAAACTCAGGCAAAGGAAAAATAAAAATACCTTGGTTTATACTCTATTTTATTGTAGCAATCCTCATTGCAGGCTTTATTCCTGTGGGACAACCGGCTTATAGCGTGCTTTCTTACATAGGAAAAAGAGGAATGGTTTTAGCCTTATTTATGATAGGTAGTGGATTTTCTCTTTCAGATTTGAAAACCGTAGGCATAAGACCTTTTATACTTGGGTTAGTCTTGTGGATAATTATCTCAATATCAACCTTTTTCTTCTTTATCTAAGAAGGGCCAAAAAAAATCAAAGAAAAATTAAAAAAAATCAAAGAAAAAATTGAAAAAAGTAAAGAAAAAAATTAAAAAAACAAAGAAATAATATTACGCAAATAAAGACGTTAAAAATTAAAAGAAAATTAAACAAAAAAAAGATATGGCAAACAATAGTATTTTAGCAGATTTAGAACCAAAAAGCCTATTTAGATTTTTTGGAGAAATACTTTCAATCCCAAGACCTTCAAAACACGAAGAAAAAATGACAGAATACTTAGTCAATTGGGCAAAAGAAAGAAACTTAGAGTACGTTTCAGATGAAATTGGCAACGTAATAATTCGTAAAGGAGCAACAAAAGGAAAAGAAAACTCACCTTGGGTTTGCTTACAATCACATATAGATATGGTGTGTGAGAAAAATAGCGATAAAGACTTTGATTTTGAAAAAGATGCCATTGTTCCAAAAATAGAAGGCGAATGGTTAAAAGCCGATGGCACTACATTAGGAGCAGATGATGGCATAGGAGTTGCAACAGCCTTAGCAATCTTAGATGCAAACGACATAGAACACGGACCAATAGAATGTTTATTCACAGTAGATGAAGAAACAGGACTATCAGGAGCAGAAGCCCTTTCAGCAGATGTATTAAAAAGTAGAATACTTCTTAACCTTGACAGTGAAGATGAAGGAGAAATCTTCATTGGTTGTGCAGGAGGAATTGACACAGTAGCAAAACTTCCATACGATAAAGAAGAAACTCCAGACGCACCTGCATTTAAAATAATGGTAAAAGGACTTAAAGGAGGACACTCAGGAGATGATATAAATAAAGGCTTAGCTTGTGCAAATAAAATATTGAATCGTATTCTTTGGTCATTAGATAAAGAAATGGATTTAAGACTTTCTTGTTTTGAAGGAGGAAATCTTCGCAACGCAATAGCAAGAGAAGCAAATGCAACCTTTGTTGTAGCACAAGCAGACGTAGAGTTAATGAAAGAAATCGTAGAAAAATTTGCAGTAGATTTGAAATACGAATTCCGCACAACAGAACCAGATATGGAAATCACTCTATCGGAAGTTGAAAAGCCAGCCTTTGTAGTAGATATGTTAAGTCAAGACAATCTTTTGAATGTTTTATACGCTTGTCCTCACGGAGTATTGGCTATGAGTAGAGAAATACCAGGATTTGTTGAAACATCTACAAACTTAGCCTCAGTAAAAATGAAAGAAGATCACTTCTTTATCACAACATCTCAACGTTCTTCGGTAGAAAGTGCAAAATACGCAGCAGCATATAGAGTAGAAAGTTGTTTCTTATTAGCAGGAGCAGACGTAGAACACGGAGATGGTTACCCAGGTTGGGCACCTAATCCAGAAAGTAAAATATTAAAAATAGCAGTTGATGCTTACAAGAAATTATTTAATAAAGAACCAATAGTAAGAGCAATACATGCAGGCTTAGAATGTGGTTTGATAGGAGAGAAATATCCAGGAATGGATATGATTTCTTACGGTCCAACACTTCGTGGAGTGCATTCACCTGACGAACGCTTAGAAATAAAAACCGTAGAGCTTTATTGGAAACACACATTAGAAATATTAAAAAACATTTAGCCTTATGTACACAATAAAACCAAAACACATAGTAATTTTAATAGTAGTTGTAGTTGCTTTTATTGGCATAGCAATGTTTGGAATGCCTGTTTACAGAGTTTGGAGTCAAGAAATGAGAGGAAGAGCTCAACTTGCAGAAGCAGAACAAAACAGAAGAATTAAAGTAGAAGAAGCAAGAGCAAACCTTGAAGCAGAAAAATTAAATGCAAAAGCCGAAATAGAAAGAGCAAAAGGAGCTGCAGAAGCAATGAAGATAGAAAACGGAACATTGACTTCAACATATATTCAATATCTTTGGGTAAAAAATCAAGAAAATCTTAACGAAAAAACAGTGATTTATATACCTACCGAAGCCAATCTTCCAATTCTTGAAGCAGGAAAAAGAAATAATGTATTTTCAAACGTAAATTAAAAAATAGAATAATATGTTCGCAAAAGAAACCTATATAAACAGAAGAAAACAGTTGATGAAAGATGTTAAAAGTGGTGTAATCCTTATCTTAGGTAATGGAGATAGCCCTTTTAATTACCCAGCAAATACATATACTTTTAGACAAGATAGCACATTTCGCTATTTCTTTGCCTACGCTTTGCAAAATCTTGTAGGGGTTATTGATATTGATGAAGGAAAAGAATATTTGTTTGGCGAAGAAGTGGATATGGACGATATAATATGGACAGGTCCTGTGCCAAGTCTAAGAGATAGAGCCGAAGAAATAGGAGTTGATAATGTTGGAACAATAACTGATTTGCGTGCTTTCTTAGATAAGGCAGTTTTTGCAGGAAGAAAAGTTCACTTTACACCACCTTACAGAGCGGAAAACGTTAATTTTATCTCAGAACTTTTACATATCGAAAGAGAATATGTGAAAGCATACGTTAGTGTTGAGTTAATAAATGCTTGTGTAAAACAACGTTCAATCAAATCAGAGGAAGAAATCATTGAAATTGAGAAAGCGGTAGATAATGCTTACTTGATGCACACTACAATGATGAGAATGGCTGCTAAGGAAGGAACTTACGAATACGAAATAGCAGGAGCAATGGAAGGAATAGCACTTAGTGGCGGTGGTCCTGTGTCTTTCCCAATTATTTTAACAACTCACGGCGAAATTCTTCACGGACACGACCATTCTTTGCAAATTAAAAAAGAAAGAATGATTGTTTCTGATGCTGGTTGTGAAAATCCAATGGGCTATTGTTCTGATATAACACGTTCAGTGCCTGTTGGAGGAAAATTTTCTCAACGTCAAAAAGATATTTACGAAGCAGTGCTTGCTGCACAACAACTTGTGCCAAGTTTAGTTAAACCTGGCGTAAAATATTCTGAAATTCACCTTGCAGCAGTTACACGTTTAGGCTCTGCATTGAAAGAATTAGGAATAATGAAAGGCAATATACAAGATGCAGTTAAAGCAGGAGCAATGGGATTGTTTATGCCACACGGCTTAGGTCACATGATGGGCTTAGATGTTCACGATATGGAAAATTATGGTGAGAATTACGTTGGCTACGACAAGAAAAACGTTCGCTCAACTCAATTTGGGCTTTCTTCATTGCGTCTTGGAAGAGAATTACAAGAAGGATTCGTAATCACAAACGAACCGGGATGTTATTTTATTCCTGCATTGATTGATAAATGGAAAGCAGAAAACAAATGCAACGACTTTATAGACTACAAAGTCTTAGAAACCTATAAAGATTTCGGCGGAATAAGAATAGAAGACGACCTTTTAGTAACAACAGACGGTTGTAGATTATTAGGAAAGTATATTCCAAAAACAGTAAATGAAATAGAAGAACAAATGTCTCTTTAATTATGAAAAATAAGTTTAGAATATTTTTCTTCATAATATTGATATTGGGCGTAGAATCACTTTACGCCCAATTTGTATATTCAGATGTGATTTATTCTCCCTTGATTAAAACCGTAAAATTAGAGAGTAAAAACGCCGATCTTTCACTTCCAATTGCCCGATTAGGAGAATATGAATCGCTTATCTTGAAATTTGACGAAATAGGTGAAGAAACCTCACGCTACGAATACACAATAATTCATTGCAATAGCGATTGGACACAAAGTGAGCTTGAACCATACGAATACATCGAAGGATTTGAAACAGCAATCATAGAAAACTACAACAATTCCTTTAATACCCTTTGCCGATATGTTCATTACGAACAAGCAATCCCTTCCGAACAAATGCGACCAACAAAAAGTGGAAATTATATCATTAAAGTATTTCACGAAGGCGAGCCCGACAAAGTCATTTTTACTAAAAAATTTTATTGTCTTGACCTTCAAACCGCCACAGGCATAGAAATAAAACCCACAAGAGAGCCTTCCCTAAGAAATAAAGCACAAGAAGTAGAAGTAGTCGTTAGAACAATTGGCCCAACCTCACTAAACAATCCATATAACGATGTAAAAGTTTTAGTACAACAAAACGGAAGAATAGATAATCAACGATTCTTGCCCCTAAACGAAAGTATAGGAAAAGAATTGCACTATCGCCTAAAACCAGAGAATATATTTCTTGGAGGAAACGAATTTCGACAATTTGATTTCACAAGCCTACGTCACCGAACAGCCTTTATAGATAATATTGACTATGTAGGAGGAGAAAATGTCGTTAGATTAAAACCCGAACAAATCAAAACACATATTCCATACGTTAGTTACTCCGATATAAACGGAGCATACTATGTAAGAAACGACATAGGAGAGAGCCCAGAGCTTGGAAGCGATTACGCATGGGTTTGTTTCTATCTGCCAGCTCAACTAAATATGGAGGGAAACTATTATGCCGTTGGAGAAATGAGTCAATGGAGATTAGGAGAGTTGAATCGCTTTACTTTTGATCCGCATTTAAATTGCTATACCCTTAAAATGCTATTAAAACAAGGCTATTACAACTATCAAATCCTTTTTCGCCCACACAATAGCCCACTTTCCACAACAAAAGAGATAGAGGGCGATCATTTTGAAACCAAAAACACCTACACAGCCTTTGTTTACTACCGAGAATTAGGTAATAACTACGAAAGCCTCATAGGCTTCACAACCCAAGAAGTTAATTGGTAAAAATAAAACGCTCGCAAGTCAAATTAAAATGCTTATTTTTCTTTCCAAATCTTAATAATTCCATCTCTTGAACCGCTGATAATTTTTGTGCCATCAGGACTATATTTTGCGGTAATTACGCTATCTTCGTGTCCTTTTAAGGTTTGAAGACAATTTCCGCTGTTTGCGTCCCATATTTTAATGGTTTTATCTACGGAAGAAGAGATAATTTGTTTGCAATCAGGACTATATTGTGCAGAAAAAACGTAAGAAGAATGTCCTTTTAAGGTTTGCAGGCATATTCCTGTGTTTGCTTCCCATATTTTGTTGGTTTTATCATCTGATGCAGAGACAATATACTTTCCGCAAGGACTATATTCTGCTGTATTAACGCATTTTGTGTGTCCTTCTAAGGTTTGCAAGCATTTTCCTGTGTTTGCGTCCCAAATTTTAATAGTAGAATCACGTGAAGCAGAAACAATATGCTTTCCATCAGGACTATATTTTGCG
>JAGCLI010000002.1 GCA_017647065.1 Bacteroidales bacterium | reverse complement strand
TAAAACTAATCTGCAAAAGTACTGAATATTTTGAAGTTTACAAAGAATAAGCGTAATTTTCAATAGTATTTTCTTAGTTTCTTACTCTTTTTTCGTACCTTTGCCGCCTAATTTTAAAGATTTTTATATGAAAAAAGTAGTATTATTTTTGTGTTTTGTTGCAATAACATCTCTATCCTTTGCTCAAAACAATGATTTCTCTCTAAGATTCAACACGAGAGCCGATTTCGATTACGAATACTTTGATAACAACAGCATTAACGACCGAGTTGGTTTTGCAGGAAAGTTCCTTAACATAATGTTAGATGGAAAGATCAACGACAAATTTGAATATCATTGGCGTCAAAGATTGAATCGTACAAATTTTACTTCAAATTTCTTTGAAGCAACTGATTGGGCGTATCTTTCTTACCATATAAACAACAATTTTACCCTTTCAGTAGGAAAACAAGTCGTAGCAATAGGAGGATTTGAATATGACTACGCTCCAATAGATGTTTACTTCTATTCAGATTTTTGCAATGTTATGCCTTCTTGTTATGAATTTGGAACATCTCTTACTTGGAGTAATGATGCAAAAAATCAAGCTTTAACCTTCCAAATCAGCAATTCAATTTTCAAACAACAACCTTTTGATGGACTTTTCGCCTACAACCTTTTATGGAATGGCAACATAACTGATTTTTGGAAAACTTTATATTCAGCAAACCTTATAGAATATAACGAAGGC
This sequence comes from Bacteroidales bacterium, assembly GCA_017647065.1. Lineage (GTDB taxonomy): Bacteria > Bacteroidota > Bacteroidia > Bacteroidales > P3 > Onthomorpha. Next base: position 12,912 of record JAGCLI010000002.1, on the reverse strand, counting down.
AATTATGTAAATTATATAGCCTTAGGAAACCAATTCTATTTTAGTGATTTTGTAATAGACCTTGACTATACAAACAAATACATTGACGGACAAAAGAATTTCTTTTCAGATTTCACATTAGCAACACAAGTAAAATATCAATTACCTCAATTGAATATTTTCGCAAAAGTATCTTTCGACCAAAACAAATCAGAATATTCACGTTTTATTTCTCCAAATTATTGGACAATGACAGTAGCTCCGGGAACAGATTATATGCTTTACGGAGCGGGAGTTGAATATTTCCCAATCAAAAACAGCAAAGACGTAAGACTTCACGCAATAATATCTTCAAATAACAGAGAACCTGCAAACTTATTCTTTAACGCAGGTATCACATGGAATATGAAATTAAAATAAATCAATAAAAGTTAAATATAGAATGAAGAAATCGACAAAAAAAACGCTCGGTGCCTTATTGTTTTTGGTAATACTCATTGGAGGATTCCTTGTTTTAGGAAGCAAAATGGGTGCATCAAATATGCTAAAAACAATAATGAACACAGCACATGACCTTTTGCTTAACACAGTCTTTTATCTTATGGGTATAACTGTATTAACAGGAGCATTAAGTAAATTATTCTCAGAATTTGGTGTTGTAGCCCTTTTGGAAAAACTGCTAAAACCATTGATGAAACCTCTTTTCAGACTTCCAGGTGTTGGAGCCTTAGGAGCAGTTATGACATTCCTTTCAGACAATCCTGCAATTATCTCATTAGCAAAAGACAAAAGTTTTAGCAAGTTCTTTAAAAAATATCAATTAGTATCACTTACAAACTTCGGAACTGCTTTCGGAATGGGATTTGTTGTGATTATCACAATGATTGGCTACGGAGAAATAACAGGAGCATTAGTTGGATTGTTTGGTGCCTTTGTTGGAAGTATAATTTCTACAAGACTTATGCAAAGATCAGTACTTAAAGCATATCCTGAAATGAATTCTCCTGTAGTAGAAGAAGAAAGCAAGGAAGAAGTTGTAGAAGAACAAGAAGAAAAGAAAGAAAGCCTTTTCATAAGAATAATGAACGCTATCTTAGATGGAGGTAAAAACGGGGTAGATCTTGGTTTACAAATAATCCCTGGCGTTTTAATTATCTCAACTCTTGTAATGATGATAACTTTTGGACCAAAAGATGCAGCAGCTGGCTATGCAGGAGTAGCATACGAAGGAGTTCCTATTTTACCTTGGCTTGCAGAAAAAATAGATTTTGTGTTCAAATGGTTATTTGGATTTGAAAGCATGGAATTAATAGCATTCCCTATGACAGCTCTTGGTGCTGTTGGAGCAGCTCTTGGACTTTTACCAACCTTTGCAGAAAACGGAATATTAGATGCAAACGCAATAGCAGTCTTTACTGCAATGGGAATGTGTTGGAGCGGTTATTTATCAACTCACACCGCAATGTTAGACTCATTAGGTTATAGAAAACTTATCTCAAAAGCACTTTTAGCACACACAATCGCAGGTCTTTGTGCCGGAATCGTAGCACACTGGACCTTTGTTTTAGTTGGACTAATCTTATAGAAAAAAGAACAATTTTTTTTCTTTGATTTTTTTAAATAACTCTTTGATTTAGAAAATTATTTCAAAGAGTTATTTTTTTTATTCAAAGAAAAATTACACAAAGTGAAACGATTTGCACAAAAATCTTGTATTATATATAAGAAACAAAAAATAGGAGGACAAAATTATGAAAAAAATCTTATCTTTAATTTGTGCAATATTATTTACTAATGCAATAGTTTTAGCACAACAACTTTTTAATTTAAATGGTTTTCAGTATATAGTAATTGATAATGGCAGTGTAGCGGTTTGGGGCTGCTATAATAACCAAGATACCGTAATTATTCCAGACGTTGTAACGTTTAATAATGTAAAATATACTGTTGTCGCAATAGACGGTAGAGCCTTTATGTGGAGAGACGATATAATTTCTGTCATTATTCCTAACACTGTTACATCTATTGGTCAATCAGCTTTTCAATGTTGCGAAAACCTATCTTCTGTTGTAATGCCAAATAGTATTACTAATATTGGCAATTGGGCATTTACTTATTGTCCTAATTTAACTTCGTTTACTATTCCTGATAGCGTTAAACACATTGGTGCAGCAATATTTGGTTCTTGTACTAATTTAACAACCTTGGATTATAACGCAAAAAATTGTAATGGATTCTCAGCAGGGACTGACCACCCGTTTAGCAACTCAAGTATTTCAACGATAAATATAGGTGATAATGTAGAAAAAATACCAGAAAACTTTCTTTATGATATGGATAGTATAACAACAATAAATTTTTCAAATAATATAACCCATATTGGAAAGAAAGCATTTGCTTATTATGATGGTTTCACTACATTAAATCTTCCAGATAGTATCACTCATATAGGAGAAGAGGCATTTTTAGAGTGCGATAATTTAAGTTCAATAACCCTTACAAATAATCTTACTTACATCGGTATCGGCGCTTTTAAAGGTTGTGGCAGTTTAAACTCAATAACAATTCCAAATAACGTTACTCGCATTGACGATGAGGCATTTGAAGATTGTATCAACTTAAATTCGGTAGATTTTCTCACAAATAATCTTACTTATATAGGCGATGGAGCTTTTAAAAATTGCACAAGCTTAAATACTTTTGTAGTTCCTAACAGTGTTGATTCGCTTGGTAAACTGTATGGTTACGCTCTTTATCCTGGCACATTTGAAGGTTGTTCTTCTTTAACTAAAATTACTCTTGGTAAAGACTTGAAATATATCTCGGAAGCTACATTTAATAATTGTACTTCTTTACAAACATTAGTTAGTTTGGCCACAATTCCTCCTACATTCCAATATGTATATAATACTTTCGCTAATACTAACAACGTAGCTTTAGTAGTGGGTTGTGATGCTTTGCCTAATTATCAAAATTCATACGATTGGTCATATTATTTTGCAAACAATATGACTGAGATAGTGTATCAAGTAAATATTTATTCAAATGACGAAAATAAAGGAGTTGTTGATATGCAAAGAGATTGCTCTACTGCAACTATTACTGCAACTGCAAATCCTTGTTTTAAATTTTATTCTTGGAGCGATGGAGTTAAAGAAAATCCTCGTACAGTTGTTTTGGAAAGCGACACTAATATAGTTGCTATATTTATGGAATTAGGATTTATTATAGACACTACTATAAACGAAGGAGAAGTTTACACCGACTATGGTTTCAATGAAAGTGAGCAAGGTACATATTATCAATATTTCACTACCGATAATGGTTGCGACAGTGTGATTGTTTTAAATCTTTCTGTGAATGTGTCTTTAAATGATGTAGAAGAATGTTCTCTTTCTTTATATCCAAATCCTACAAGTGGAGAAATCAATTTTAATGAACCGATTGAAAAAATAGAAGTAATGAACTCAGCAGGTAAGTGTATAAGAACATTCTCTAATACCAAGAGTATAAATATTGAATCATTACCTGCTGGTTTTTATTACCTAAAACTAATCTATAAAGACAAAATTCTGATAAAGAAAGTCATAAAGCAATAAAATAAAAAACAAAGAAATAGGAGGGTAAAATGAAAAAAACGTTATTTGTTATCTTATCGCTGCTGTTTGTAAACGTAGCATTTTCTCAACCATCTTTTAGAGTAGGAGATGTAACCTATCAAAAAAATTCAGGAAACAAAGAGTATGTAACAGTAATATCGTGCAGAGGAGATGTGATAAGTGTTACGATTCCTGAAACTCTTATCCACAACGGCGTAACTTACATAGTTACCGCAATAGGTGAAAGTGCCTTTTCATATTGTGAGCAATTAAAGGGAGTAAATCTGCCAAACACTATTACTTCTATTGGAGGTTGGGCATTTTTTAATTGCATAAGTTTATTATCTATCAATCTTCCAAATAGCCTTACCTACATTGGAAACAGTGCATTTGAGTGTTGTCATAGCCTAACAAACATTTCCATTCCACATAAAGTAACTCTTATTGGAGATAACGCTTTTAAACACTGCGAAGCTATGACACTATTATCATATAACGCACAAGACTGTGAGGATTTTCTCAGTGGAAATTCTCACCCATTTGTTTACACTCCTATTGAACATATTCAAATAGGCGATAGCGTACAAAGAATACCTAAAAACTTTGCTCAAAACATAAAAAGTTTAAAAACAGTGAACATTGCACAAGGATTAACACACATAGATGACGGAGCATTCGCGTTAGATGATAGTTTAACAACAATAAACCTTCCAAACACCATAACCAATCTTGGAAATTCCATTTTTAACGGCTGTAAAAGTTTAACCTCAATAGTAATTCCAAATGCCATTGATTCACTTGGAAAAGATTCCTTCACACTTGTTTCAGGCGTATTTGAAGGTTGCACATCTTTAACCAACGTTACTTTGGGCAAAGGTTTAATTTATATTGCAGAAAACACATTTAAAAATTGCAATGCACTGCAAACAGTAACTGTTTTAGCACCTACCCCACCAGAATTACCATTTCTAAATCACAACTTCCCAAGTCCAAACAATGCGGACCTAATTGTTGCTTGTGGAGCGGTGCAAGAATATGCTTCTTCTCCCGCTTGGTCTCATTACTTTACAAATAACATTTCCGAAATAGTCTATGACGTAGTTGTTTCTTCAAATGACGAAAACAAAGGAGTTGTTACAATGCAAAGAGATTGCTCTTCTGCCACCCTTACTGCAACTGCAAACACTTGTTTTCAGTTTCACTCTTGGAATGACGGGAATACAGAAAATCCTCGTGTGATTGAGCTTGACAGCGATACAAATCTTGTTGCTATCTTTGGAGAAATAAGAAATATTATAGACACTACTATAAACGAAGGAGAAGTTTACACCGACTATGGTTTCAATGAAAGCGAAGAAGGTACATATTATCAATATTTCACTACCGATAATGGTTGCGACAGTGTGATTGTTTTAAATCTTTCTGTGAATGTGTCTCTAAATGATGTAGAAGAATGTTCTCTTTCTTTATATCCAAATCCTACAAGCAAAGAACTCTATTTTAGTGATATGATAAAAGAGTGTGAAGTAATGGATTTTACGGGCAAACGTGTAATGAAATTTTATAATACTAAGAGTATAAATATTGAATCATTACCTGCTGGTTTTTATTACCTAAAACTAATCTATAAAGACAAAATTCTGATAAAGAAAGTCATAAAGCAATAAAATAAAAAACAAAGAAAAGCGACTGATTTTTCTTAGAATCAGTCGCTTTTTTCTTTGCTTTTTTAAATTTTTTCTTTGCTTTTTCGATTTTTTTCTTAGCTTTTTATTTTTTAATCTTCGCATCAATAAATGTTTTCTCTGCCATATAGGAAGAACGCACCAAAGGACCGCTTTCAACGTTATCAAATCCTAAGGACATTCCTATTTCTTTGTATTTTGCGAATTGTTCGGGTGTTACATACTCTATTACAGGAATATGTTTGTGGGTTGGTTGAAGATATTGTCCTATTGTGAAAAGTCTAACTCCTACTTTTCTTACGTCTTTCATTAGTTCCACAACTTCTTCTTCGGTTTCGCCTAAGCCAACCATTATTCCTGTTTTTGCAATCAAGCCTGCTTGTGAGGCAAGTTCAAGAACTTTTAGGCTGACATCGTACTTTGCTCTACTGCGTGTTTGGTTTGAAAGGCGTTTTACTGTTTCCATATTATGCCCAAACACATCTGGTTTTGCGTCGAAAACGATTTGTAATAGTTTTTCGTCTCCGTCAAAGTCTGGTGTAAGGACTTCTATTGTTGTATTTGGATTTAATTTTCTTGTTTCTTCTATTGTCTTTGCCCAATGACTTGCACTTTTGTCTTCTAAGTCATCTCTATCCACAGAAGTAATAACACAATGTTTTAATTTCATAAGATTGACAGAGTTTGCAATCTTTTGTGGTTCATTTTCGTCCAATGGCATTGGAACTCCTGTCTTTGTTGCACAGAACTTACAGCTTCGCGTACATATATCACCAGAAATCATAAAAGTTGCAGTGCCTATACTCCAACATTGTCCTATATTTGGACATTTTCCACTCGAACAAATTGTATGAAGTTTGTTTAATTCTACTATTTTTTTTACTTTAGGATAGTTTTCGCCTGTTTCGAGTTTAATTTTCAACCATTCCGGTTTGCGTTGAGATTTGTTGCTCATTTTCTAAAATCTTTTTTAATGTTTTTTCTGCGGCAAGTTGTTCTGCTGCTTTAATTGAGAAATCTTCTGCTTGCTCTTGTGGCTGTTCATCAATCAAAACTTGCACTAAATAATGCATTCGATGATTTACTACTTTGGATTCAACCACTTCAAAGGATATTTTTTTCTTGTTCTTTTGACACCAGTCTATTATCTTACTCTTATAATTCCACGTTGTATTCTCCAACTCATCTATGTCAAGATGTATGGAAAATATCTTTTTAGTTAAAATTTTATATGCAAAATTATAACCTCTATCCAAATAGATTGCACCAACCAATGCTTCAAAAGCATCACCATTTACAGAACTATAATTAGAACAATGCATCGCTCTATTATATTCTATAAGATTACTTAAACCTATTTTAACGGAAAGTTTATTTAAAGAAGCACGACTGACAATTTTTGAACGCATTTCAGTCAAGAATCCTTCTCCTTTAAGAGGATATTTTTTGAATAAAAACTCACCCACAATAGTACTAAGGACAGTGTCACCAAGATACTCCAACCTTTCGTTGTTTAACTTATTTCCTTTACTATCTTTTAAGGAACAAGACTTATGAACAAGGCTGAGTTTATAAATAGAAATATTCTTAGGCTTACACCCAAGAATATTTCTCAAAAACTTTAGAAGTTCTTTATCTTCTTTCTTTCTGCCTCTCTTTACAATAAACATTTTTTATTCGTATTTCTTAAACGCAAGACAAGCATTGTGTCAGCCAAATCCTAATGTATTACTTAAAGCTCCCTTTATTTCTCTCTTTTGTGCTTTCCAAAAGTAAAATTCAATTGAGGAAGTTCAGGATCGTCAGTAAAGTGATTTATTGTTGGAGGAACGATGCCGTTATGTACTGCAAGTACAGTCGCAATCGCCTCTATTGCTCCTGCAGCCCCTAACAAGTGTCCTGTCATGCTCTTTGTAGAGTTGATATTTATGTTTTTCGCGTGCTCTCCGAAAAGTTTTTCAATCGCACTTATTTCTGCAATATCACCAAGTGGAGTAGAAGTTCCGTGAGTGTTGATATGATGAATATCTTCCAAAGCAAGATTTGCTTCTCTCAATGCTTCCTTCATCGCATTCATTGCTCCTCTTCCTTCAGGGTGAGGTGCAGTCATGTGATGTGCATCAGCAGTAAGTCCTGCTCCACAAATTTCTGCATATATCTTTGCTCCACGTGCTATTGCGTGCTCGTAACTTTCCAAAATCAAGGCTCCTGCTCCTTCTCCTAAGACAAATCCATCTCTATCTTTGTCAAAAGGACGTGAAGCTGTTGATGGGTCATCATTTCTTTGAGAAATAGCGTGCATTGAACTGAATCCACCAACTCCTGCTTCAGAAATAGCAGCTTCACTACCACCACAAACCATTACATCTGCTTTTCCTGTTTTTATATACATAAAAGCATCTGCAATAGCATTAGCAGAAGAAGCACAAGCTGAAACTGTTGCAAAGTTAGGTCCTCTTAAATCATATTTAATTGAAATATGACCAGCACAAATGTCTGCAATCATTTTTGGAATGAAGAATGGGCTAAATCTTAAAGCACCATCACCTTTTGCAAAAGACATTATTTCTTCTTGGAAAGTGATTATACCACCAATTCCTGAAGCCCAAATAACACCAGCTCTATCTTTATCAATATTTTCTAAGTTAATGCCAGAATCAAGCATTGCTTGATCGGCAGCAACTATACCATATTGAGCAAATTTATCGTATTTTCTTATTTCCTTTCTGTCGAAAAACTGATTACCATCGAAGTTTTTCAATTCACAAGCAAACTGTGTTTTAGCTTGTGAAGCATCAAAATGAGTTATAGGGGCAGCCCCACTTACTCCATTAATAAGTCCATTCCAATATTCTTCAATATTGTTTCCTATTGGAGTAAGTGCGCCTAACCCTGTAACGACAACACGTCTCATTTCCATAGTGAAATGAAATTATTTAGCGTTGTTTTCGATGTATGCGATAGCATCACCAACAGTTGCTATCTTTTCAGCTTGATCATCTGGTATAGAAATGTTAAATTCTTTTTCTAATTCCATGATCAATTCAACAGTGTCTAATGAATCTGCTCCTAAATCACTTGTAAAGTTTGCTTCTGGAGTAACTTGACTTTCATCTACACCTAGCTTATCAACTACGATAGCTATCACTTTTGTTGTTATTTCAGACATATCTATAAAGTTTTTATAATTAAACCGATTTGCAAAATAACAAAAAAAACTCCAATTAGACAAACAAACAAAGAGAAATGATAACCCTTGATTTGCTAAACTATTGTATTATAATAATTTACAAAAATACTGTTTTGAAGAGAAAATAAGCAAAAATGCTGTTTTAAATGAAAATATTATTTTTGCAAATATAAGAATTAAATATATTTTTCAAAGAAATGAAACGATTAGCTGTGTTTGCATCAGGAAGTGGAACTAACTTCCAACAAATATGTGAATATTTTAAAGAAAAGAATAGCGATATAAAAATAGAATTGCTTGTAGTCAATAAAGCGAATGCCTACGTTGTTGAACGTGCAAAGCAATTAAATGTAAAGAGTGTGTACTTTAATCGCGAGGATTTTTATTCTTCCGAAAAAGTTGTAGAATGCCTTTTAGAAAATCAAATAGATTTTATTGTGCTTGCAGGATTCCTTTGGCTCGTACCAATCAATATATTAAGGAATTATGAAAACAAGATAATAAACATACACCCTGCTCTATTACCTAAGTACGGCGGAAAAGGAATGCACGGACATCACGTACACGAAGCAGTAATCGCTGCAAAGGAACAAGAATCTGGAATAACTATTCATTATGTTAATGAAAAATATGATGAAGGAAATATAATATTTCAAGCAAAATGTTCAATCACTCCTGAGGATACTGCCGATAGTTTAGCAGAAAAAATCCATTTATTAGAGAAAGAACATTTCCCTAAGGTGATTGACAACTTGCTTTCTTAGTTTAGATTTTTCCAAACTTATAGCTAACTCCAAACCTTACATATATACCTTTATATTCATTCAAATTAAAAGAAGAAAAGTAAGGATTAGTGATTTCATATCCTTGTTTGCTGAGATTAAATACATCTATAAAATCAACGAACAAGGATAATTTTTTGTCCAAAACTTCGGTTTTCACTCCTAAGTCTATGCTATAATTTTCTTTTTGCACATAAAACAATCTTGAAACAAGAGAAGAATAGTTAAATGAGGCGTAAAGCTCTGTGTTTTTAAAGAATTGTCGCCACAACTTTAAGTTAAACGAATAGGAAGTAGTAGAAGAAGAATACAATCCAGTTTTTGGATAATCTATTTCATAATAATACCTATATATATTAGCGAACAAAGAGAGATTAAGTAGGTTTCCTATCTTTAAATTTGCATTTGCATCTAATCCATACCTAAAAGAAGTCTTCATATTGTAAGGCATAGAATAAGCAATCATATATCCATAATAATCATCAAGCGTAAAATCTGTTGCATAGTCTATTTCGTTGAAGCTATGTTTGTAATAAGCACTCAACGACAATGTTTGAGAAGAAGAAAACAATGTCTGCCAACCTGCAATCAAAGAATGTGTTTGCGAAGATTTAAGATTGCGATTACCAATCGTGAAATTATCTCCTCCATACAACTTATGAATAGTCAGATTTGTTGCAGAGGGCGTTGTCGTTCTAAGAGTGTAAGCAAAATTAAAGTCATTATTTTTATTGGCTTTATAAAAAAGATAAACAGAAGGCTCAATAGTAGATTTCATATAAGAAGTATCATCGGGCCAATAATGAGATTGATAACTAAACTCCTCATTTTTTAAATTCCAATCTAATCTCACATTCATAGTTAAGCGATTAAAAATTTGTTTCCAATCGAAAAAACAATTCAAAGCATTATTCCTATTCCTATATATATAGGAGAAAGCAATATCTTTAATATTATAAATATTGTTTAATGAGTCATAATAATTGTAATCAGCGTTTTTGTCGCTCCAATCGTGATTTAATCTTAGTCCTAAACTTATTTTAGAAGACTCATCGTAAGCATAATTATAAAAAACATTTAAAGCAATATTATTATCCTGTGTTTCCGCAACATCAAGACCATTAAAATTCCAATAAATTGCAGAAGGATTATCATAAATCCTAAGATTATTGCCACGACTCTCTGAATTAGAAAAACTTCCATCAAGTCCAATAGAAAGAATCTTTCCTTTATCGTTGAAATTATAAGAATAACAAGCACCAAACTTTGAAACCCTACTTTTAAACTCATAAAAATCCTCAGCCCGATAAGCACTCGGCGTTCTATTTGCAAAAGATGAATCAATCCTTGTTTGATTAGTAAAAAGATTATTTTGATTACTTAGCTGCAAATGAGAAAAAGAAAACGAAAAAACATTCTTTTTATCAATCTTATAAATCAAATCAAGACTCAATCCCCCACTATACTCCTTTGTTTCTCCATTTGTATTGACATTTTCAAAGAAAAGAGTATCCTTTTCTTGATTCAAAGCCGTTGAAACAATGTTTGAATTATCGTTTCTCTTTGTATAACTTCCCTCAAACCCTATTTTCAAAGACAATTTCTCATCTTGTTGAGCAAAAGACAAAGATTGAACACAAAAAATCAAAGCAAACACAAAAAAAATTTTTCTTTCAAGTCTCATATTCTCAGTATTAAAAATCAACCATTTGCAAAGGTAAAAATAATTCTTTGTTTTAGGAAAATAATTCTTTGAATTAAAAAATTATTTCTTTGTTTTATTAAATTATTTCTTTGATTTATTTTGCTATTGAAACATTATTCATATATTTGCACAAAAGAAGAAATAATTTAAACAAAAAAATAAAAAGACATGAGTAACAAACAATTGATTTTAGCGATAAATCCAGGTTCAACATCGACTAAGGTAGCAGTTTATGACGGAGAAACACAACTATTTGTTAAGAACATAAAACACTCTGCCGAAGAAATAGCAAAATTTGAACGCATAGCAGACCAATATGAGTTTAGAAAAGCTCTTATTTTGGAAGAAGTAGCAGCAGCAGGCTATGACTTAAACGAATTTAAAGTAATCGTAGGACGTGGAGGTTTAGTAAAACCAATCTCATCTGGTGTTTGGGGCGTAAACCAAGCCATGATAGAAGACTTAAAGAAAGGAGTATCAGGAGAACACGCTTGTAACTTAGGAGGACTTATAGCAAACGACATAGCAAGTGGCTTAAACAATGTACCAGCCATTATTGCAGACCCTGTTGTTGTAGATGAAATGGAGCCATTGGCAAGAATCAGTGGACATCCTCTATTTCCACGCCGTTCAATCTTCCATGCATTGAACCAAAAAGCAATCGCAAGAAAATATGCAAAAGACCACAACCAAAAATACGAAGACCTTAACCTTATAATCGTACACTTAGGAGGAGGAGTTTCAGTAGGCGTTCACAAAAAAGGCTTAGTAATAGACGTAAACCAAGCCTTAGACGGCGAAGGTCCATTCTCACCAGAAAGAACAGGCTCTTTACCAGTTAATGAAGTAGTAAACGCATGTTTTAGCGGACAATACACAAAAGAACAAATAAAGAAAATGATTGTAGGCAACGGAGGATTCGTAGCATACTTAGGAACAAATGACGCATACACTGTTGAAGTAAAAGCAAAAGAAGGAAGCGAAGAACATGCCTTTATTCAATCAGCTATGGCCTATCAAGTAGCAAAAGAAATCGGTGCTGCAGCAACTGTTTTGAATGGAAAAGTAGATGCAATCGTACTTACAGGAGGTATTGCCTACGGAAAACCTTTCGATGAAGAAGTAATAGAAAGAGTAAAATTCATTGCACCGGTAGAAATCTACGCAGGCGAAGACGAAATGGGTGCCTTAGCAATGAATGCAACAATGTTCTTGAACAAAGAAATAGAATGCAAAGAATATAAATAAGATTCAAGAAAATAATCCTTTGAATTAAAACACAAAGTGGCGGTTCTATAAATTAGAATCGCCACTATTTTTTGTATGTAAACAAAATTTCTATAAATTTAACGCCGAATGCGTGCGATATTTTCAAGTCTAAATTTTCTGACTGCAAATATTGAAATTATAAGCCTTTAACTAAAAAGCAGTAAATCAACGCTTTAACTTTTTAAAGCCCTAAAAACGCCAAAAAAGTCTTTGATTTTGCCAAATTTTTCGCTGTTTTTTGCAATTTTTTCATTGATTTTTTCCAAAAAAAAACTTGATTTAATTTTTTCTATCCTTGATTTAGAAATTTCTATCCCTGATTTAGAAAATTCTAAACGAGCTTTCGGAAAAATTACCCTTGTTTTTCGCTCAATTTTCGTCAAGGAACTACTTTTTTTCGCAAAATGAAATTTTCTCAAAATAAAGATTTTTCTCTGTAAGTTTTGAGTTATGAAAATAAGAGTTTATTTAATGTTTTTTTGTGCTTTTAAAATTTGTTTTACCTTTGTAAGTTGAAAGAATAATAACGAAAAATTATGCCTATGGTAGTAGAAAAAGAAGGCTATGTCACAACAAACAGTTGATAAATAGCCATTTTTATAGGGGAGTATCAAAACTCCCCTACAAACTGTTATTTGCAGTTATCTATACTCATTTGGAATTTCGATATGAAGTGTCTCACACAATAACTTCACATCATGTG
>JAGCLI010000030.1 GCA_017647065.1 Bacteroidales bacterium | reverse complement strand
TTGAAAAATGTTCTTCGCATTTGATGCAAACGCCAAATTGATTTTCGTATGCGTAGCGTTTGTCGCTTTCTTTGAATTGACGTATGTTTAAGTGTTTTTCATCGCCGAATAATACGTATTGATATATGCCTTTGCGACTTGTAACGTCTTCATCTTGCATCAATTCAGTAACTTGCATTTCCAATTTCTTTGAGTCAAGAGGGGTATCTTTTAATTTATTGTACCAAAGTCCCCAATCTAAGCCTTTCATTTCTTTTCTATATGTTGGAAAGACTGCTTTTACCCATGCTATTACGGCTTGAAAATATAGCCAAAGTTCGTTTGCGTTAGCATCGTGTTGATGATTGCCCATATAGGTCTTGATATTGCCTTCGCTAATCCAAGAAATAGTGGTTTCTAAGTAGTCTTGACGAATAGGAGTTCCACTCATATATTTTTCGGCTAAGCCATAAGCAGGGCAATTGCTTTTAGAAAAATAACGTTTTGCATCAGTTGTCCAACTGCCTGAATAGATCGCGTTAAGAATTTCTTGATTTGTTAGTTTTTCTCCTGCAATATTTATTCTCTGAAACCAAGATAATTTCTCGCTATCGGTGCCTTCGCAAAAGTAAACCATAAGTTCATAATTCAAAATCTTCTCTTGCTCATCTGTTTGTAAGTTATGGTAATACATCATATTGTGAGAGAAAATTCCACTTACGTATTGACAAATGCTTATCGTTCTTTGCTGTCCGTCAAGCACCTCATATTCATCGTTTCCGCTCTTTACCCAATACATAATGTTCAAAGGAAAGTTTTGAACAATGGTATCAATAACTGCTTGCCTTTGTTGGTCTTTGTAAACGAACTCTCGCTGATACTTAGGCCTTATATTTAACTTTCCACCCCAACCAAAAACACCTTCTTCCTCATTATCAACATAACCTTCCACTAATTCCCTTATTTTAATCTTCTTTAATTCTATTTTCATTGCTGTTTTATTTTTTTCTAATTAGTATTCTTTTATATAATCCTTTGCCTGCTACAACAGGAGCATCGTATCTGTCGTGTGGTATTTTGAATTCTTCAAGCATTCCATCGCCTCCTCTATCTGTTGTCCAGATTAGTTCAAATTGTTCGGGATTATATTTATTCATAAATGTGATTGGCACTCCCATAACTCCGTTATAATTCATAGGAATCTCTGCTGTTTTGCTTACTTCTATGGCATTGTAATTTTCATACTTAGGATATTCATTAGGAAACTTTTCAGGATTATATTCTTTGTAAAGTATAAGTTCTTCATGTCTTTTGTTGTGTTCCAAATTTGTAAACCATGTAACTCCCGAAACACGAATCATTCCTTCTTTATGGTCTCCTGCTGTTGCTACGTCCTCATATTTTGATATAAAATGACCTGCTGAGCCTTTGAAACCATAACCTAACCACATCTTATTCTCTTTTAATAGAGGAAATATCTCTTTATAAGTTATTGCATTTTGATTCCCAATTATCAAAAACTTTTTATCATATTCTAT
>JAGCLI010000029.1 GCA_017647065.1 Bacteroidales bacterium | reverse complement strand
ACGGATGTGCCTACAACGTGTTCGGGAGCTTTTGAAGTAAACGCTGCAACAACACTCAGCAGTAAATCGGTGTTATTGCTATCTGGCTTTACTCTTTGAAAATGATATTGGGCATTTTCGGGTATGTATCTTGCAAATGAGTATTTCATTGTATCGATTTGATGATACAATGTATCTATTTTCAACTTACTTTCTTGTGCATACAAACATGTAAAGAAAGTAAAGAGAAGTGAAATGAATAAAATAGTTTTTTTTATCATAAAAAACTATGCTTTACCCATTGGATTGATTTGTTCGTATGGTATATTGTGTGTTGATTCTGAGATTTCGCCATTCATTCTCTCATATCTATTGATATTATCTTGTAATGCTGCGAGTAATTTCTTTGCGTGCATTGGTGCTAATATTACTCTGCTTTTTACTTGTGGCTTAGGCACTCCTGGCATCATTTGAATAAAATCTAAAACAAACTCTGTTTGAGAGTGTTGTACTAATTGCAAGTTACTATAAACACCAGATGCCATATCAGGTGTTAATTCTATATCTATTTGTCCTTGTTTTTTATTGTTTTCTGCTGACATATTACGTTTGGTTATAAAAAAAGGACGCTACGAAAAAGAACTTTTACGTTAGCGTCCTTTGGTTTTTTAATTTAATAACTAATGTTATGCTTTTGTTTTATTTGAAGGTTTTCTTCCTCTCTTGACAGGTTGGATTGTAGCTTCTTTTTGTTCCTCGATTTGAGTTTTATTTGCCACAAATCCGTCTTTGTATTCCAATAGTCCTGTTCCGGCAGGAATTAAGTGACCTACTAAGACATTTTCTTTCATTCCTAACAAATGGTCTGTCTTTGCATTTATCGCTGCTTCTGTTAAAACTTTTGTAGTTTCTTGGAAAGATGCAGCAGACAAATAGCTCTTTGTTTGAAGAGAAGCTCTTGTTATACCTTGTAGGACTTGACGTGCAGTTGCTGGTTGAGCATCACGAGCTATGATTTGAACTTTATCCTTACGTTTCAAGCTTGAATTTTCATCTCTAAGCTCTCTTGCAGTGATTGGTTGTCCATTTTCATATTTATCGCTATCGCCTTTGTCTTCAACAACCTTCATTCCAAACATCTTATCGTTTTCTTCTTGGAAGTCTAACTTGTTTACCATTTCTCCTTCAAGGAAATTAGTATCACCTGGGTCTTCTATTTCGACTTTTCTCATCATTTGTCTTACGATAACCTCAAAGTGTTTGTCGTTAATCTTCACACCTTGTAAACGATATACTTCTTGCACTTCATTAACTATATATTCTTGAACTTTCATAGGTCCTTTGATTGCAAGAATGTCTGCCGGTGTAACCGCACCCTCACTCAAAGGAGTTCCAGCCTTAACATAGTCGTTTTCTTGTGCTAAGATTTGTTTTGTTGTTGGTATTAAATAAGATCTTGTCTCTCCTGTTTTGCTTGTAATTATTACTTCTCTGTTTCCTCTCTTTAACTTTTTGTTCAAAGTAACAACTCCATCTATTTCTGCTACTATTGCAGGATCTGAAGGGTTTCTTGCTTCAAACAATTCGGTTACTCTTGGTAAACCTCCTGTGATGTCACCTGCCTTACCAAATGAACGAGGAATTTTAACTAAAGAAGTACCTTGTTTTATCTTTGTTCCATCTTCAACAATCAAGTGAGCCCCAACAGGAATGTCGTATGTTTTTAAGATTTCTCCGTTAGTTGCAACTATGCTTATAGAAGGATTCTTTGATTTTTGACGAGATTCTATAATTACTTTATCTTGTAATCCTGTTTGATCGTCTGATTCTACTCTATAAGTAACACCTTCTATAATGTTTTCAAATTGAACTTTACCTGAAACCTCTGATAAAATTACTGCATTGTATGGATCCCATTCTGCAATTAAGTCATTCTTATTTACTTCTACGTTGTTATCAAAGAACAACTTAGCACCGTATGGTATATTTCCAGAAGATAAAATTACATGTGTTTTAGGATCTACAATTCTCATTTCGGCAGAACGTCCTATAACAATGTTAAATTTATTTCCATCTTCTTCATAAGGT
>JAGCLI010000028.1 GCA_017647065.1 Bacteroidales bacterium | reverse complement strand
TTTTGAAAGAGTAGGACGTAAACCAAATTTAGGAAATGCTTCTATTTACCTTGACGGAGGGTTAGATTTCCGTTTTTCTAAAAATAGTAGTTTGCAAATTAATGCAGAATATACTTATGGAAAAGGTATGAATGGAGGAGTTGCTTCAATGTTGTTGAATAACTTCAATAATTCAGAATCTTACAGCAATAGTTTCCAAGTTATGGCAGATTTTACACAAAAGTTCCCTTCTGAAGAAGGTAGTTCTGCTTTAATCAAGAACGTTATCTTTAATGTTGTAGGATCTTATTCAAGATCTTATGGAGAATCTTATAGCAAAGATCATGGAGATAATTTATTCCGTTATGGACACGTTGGATATTTTAATACTCATAAGAGAAATTCATACGAATTAGTAAGAATGGATATAGATGGAGATGGTAGCAAAGAATATGTTTACCAACATAATGGTTGGTTAGATTACCAAGTAGACTATACTCCTTCTGATTACAATCCAAGTATGTCTGCATATACATCTCAAATTTATTTTAGTGATGAATTCCAAGATTTAAGAGATTATGGATATACTATGAACTACGATAATTTAAGAAGTATTAGAGGATTAGTAAATGGTGATTCTCCACTTTCAGTTTATAGTATGTTTACAAACGTTGGTGTTGTAACATCTTCTTACTCTAAATCAGAAAATCAATATATCTACGCAGCAGCAAGAGTTTCTGCTGACGTTGGAGCTCATCAATTAGAATTAGGATTCCAATATGACCAATCTATATATAGAGGTTATTCATTGAATGCTTCTGGATTATGGACAATAATGAAACAAGAAGCAAACCAACACTTATTATATAGAGATTTAGATAATCCTATTATAGATAATTCTTCTACAATACCATATGTAACATACGATAGACGTTATGATGCAGGTAGTCAAACATTCTTTGATAAACAAATACGTCAAGCATTAGGTTTAGCAGTAGACGGAACAGAATTTATAGATATAGATAGTTACGATCCTTCTGTATTCTCTTTAGATATGTTTTCTGCTGATGAATTATACAATACAGGTAATGCATTAGTTAGTTATTATGGATATGACCACAGAGGAAATAAATTAACAGGAAAACAATCATTACAAGATTTCTTTGCAGGTGTTGATGGAAATAGAAATATCGGAGCTTGGGAACCAATCTATGCAGCAGGATATGTTCAAGATAAATTCTTCTTTAGAGATTTGATTTTCAATATAGGTCTTCGTGTAGATAGATTTGATGGTAACCAAATGGGATTGAAAGACCCTTATACACTTTATTCTTCATACACAGCAGGAGAATTAAGAGCTGCTGGACGTACAGACATACCTAATGGTATAGGTGATGGATATGTAGTTTACGTAGATAAATTATCATCATCAACTACTGTTGATAATGTAGAAATTAGAGGTTATCGTAATGCAAGTGAAAATGCTTGGTATACTGCAAATGGAGAGTTAGTTTCAAATCCAGATGATGTTGCAGGTGCTTCAGGACAACCTTTACCATATAGAAAAGGAACTTTAACTGAGACAGGATTACCAACACAAATATCAACAGATGCGTTTGAAGATTACAAACCACAATATGTTGCTATGCCTCGTGTAGCTTTCTCTTTCCCTGTATCGGATAAATCAGAGTTCAAAGCATCTTATGATGTTATTGCTCGTCGTCCTTCAGAAGGAGCATGGCAAGCTAATTATGCTGGATACTTATTTATGGAAAAAATGAATGGAGCGGTATTTACAAACCCTAATTTGAAACCTGAAAAAATTACAAACTACGAATTAGGATTCCAACAAGTGTTGTCTAAATCATCAGCATTAGGTATAACAGCATACTACAAACAAACAAGAGACCTTATCAATATAGTACAATATGTGGGAGCAGACCCTACAAACATGTACTACTCTTATGAAAACCAAGACTTCATGACAACAAAAGGTTTCACTGTATCATACGATTTAAGACGTTCAAAGAATGTTAGAATCAATGCTAACTATACTTTGCAATATGCAGAAGGAACAACAGGATTACCTACAACAACATTAGTGTCTTTAATTAAGGCAGGTTATCCTAACATCAAGATGTTATTCCCTATTGCAGACGATAGAAGACACGAATTCAAACTAAACTTAGACTTCCGTTTCCAAGGGGGAGATAAATATAATGGACCAACAACAACAAGAGTAGTTGTTGATAAAGATGGAAATGAAAGAGTTAAAAACATCAGATGGTTCCAAAACTTAGGATTCAACATCACAGGAGTAGCTCAATCAGGAGCACCTTACACTAAATATTTCAGTAATATCCAAAACACAATTGTAGGTAGTTTCAGAGGTGCACGTTTACCATGGACATTCCGTGTGGATATGAACATTGATAAATCTTACACTTTGAAAGTTGGAAAGAAAACTACTATGTTGAATTTCTTTGCAAGAATAACAAACGTATTCAACATAAAGAACATTAGAGGTGTTTACGGTGTAACAGGAGACCCTGAAGATAACGGATACTTAACTGACCCTGAAACACAAACAATAATTCAAGGACAACTAAATGAACAATCATACAGAGATTATTATACAATGTATTATAACAATGCATACTATAATTACTCTACACCAAGAATGATTTATTTAGGAGTATCTTATCAGTTCTAATAATTACAGATAAAAAATAAATAGTATATGAAACATATTAGCAGTAAAATATCATTATTATTGATGTGCTTTATGCTTGTTGGAGCTACTGCATACGCAGAGACATATAAGTATGCAGTAAAGAAACCAGCAAAGAAAGCAGAATTAGAAAGATGTCGTAGAGGACAAGGTTCTGCTGAGTTAAGCATAAACAATGTTAGAGCCCGTATAAATACTTCTGGTAACATGTGGTATGATGGTTCTACAGCACGTTATTTTGTGCCAAAAGATGGAAATAGTACAGCGATGTTCTGTGCAGCTTTATGGATTGGAGGACAAGATGCAAACCTTCAGTTACGTGTTGCAGCATTGAAATTCGGACAATCAGGAGATGACTTCTGGCCAGGTCCATTAACAGTTGATGCAAATGCTTCTGTAGATAAAGCAGTTTGTGAACAATGGGACAAACACTTTAAAATAACAAAAGCAGAAGTAGAATATTTCGTAGATGGATTTGAATATCAAGGAGGAACATTCATTGGAGTAGATGCTTCAAGAGCAACAGAAGCAATCAAAACATGGCCTGCTCACGGAGATGTTTCTAAAAACCAATCTAAATTCATGGCTCCATTCTTTGATAGAAACGGAGATGGTGTTTATAGTTGGGAAGATGGAGACTATCCATATTACGATTTATCAGGAGAATTATGTCCTGCAAAACAAAAAGAACAATGGGCAGAGTTAGGATTGCCGTTTATTCCAACTCCAACTATGGAATCTGATACAACAAACCCTAATTACGGAACAGGTGGTGTTGTTAAGGCGTATGGAGGATTGTTAGTTGACCAAGTATTAAAAGGAGACGAAACTATTTGGTGGGTATTCAACGATAAAGGAAATGCACATACAGAATCAGGTTCAGAAAATCCAATTGGATTAGAAATCAGAGCACAAGCATTTGCTTTTGCTATGAACGATGAAATCAACAATATGACATTCTATTCATACGAAATTATCAACCGTTCTACATTTACATTGACAAATACTTATTTCTCTCAATGGGTTGACCCAGACTTAGGTTATGCACATGATGACTATGTTGGTTGTGATGTTGAAAGAGGATTGGGATATTGCTACAATGGTAAAGCGACAGATGGTCCAGGAACAGGTTCTTATTCTGGAAATCCTCCTGCAATTGGTATTGACTTCTTCCAAGGACCATATATGGATCCAGACGGAAGAGATAATCCAAAAGTTGATGATATAAAAGTTGCGGATGTTATGGGTGCTTCAGCCTTAGATCCATATAGAAATGAAGATGGAACTGTAAACCATGTGTTATTAACAGAAGATGCTTATAAATTTAAAGATTTCTGGTATCCAAAATCAAGAGACTCTATAGATGCTTGTGCTATCAATGGAGTAAACTTTGGTAACGGAATAGTGGATGATGAACGTTTCGGTATGCGTAGATTCGTTTACTATAACAATGCAGAAGGAGGAAATGGAGAACCTGATAAAGCAACAGACTACTACAACTATTTGAGAGGTATGTGGAAAGATGGTAGTAAAATGTATTATGGTGGAGATGGATACATTTCAGGTGCAGGTTTAGATAAAAGTATTAATGCCGACTTTATGTTCCCAGGAAACTCAGATATTTGGGGTTGGGGTACAAGAACTAATGGAAATGAAGATTTTGGTAAAAACAACGTTTGGACTGAGCAAACAGCAGGAAATGCTGCAGCTGATAGACGTTTCATGCAATCTGCAGGACCATTCACATTGGAACCAGGAGCAATCAATTACATCACAGTAGGTATTCCATTTGCTCAAGCTACAAGTGGTGGACCACAAGCATCTGTAGAATTATTAAGACAAATAGATGATAAATGTCAAGCTTTGTTTGATAACTGTTTCAATGTATTGGAAGGACCTGATGCACCAAATGTAGTAGTTCAAGAACTTGATAGAGAAATCATTCTTTATTTAACAAACGAAGCTGGTAATAACGTAAACGAAGCTTTTGAAGTAGAAGACGTAACAATTCCACGTTCGTATGATGTTACAGATACAGCAGGAAATATTGTTCAAACTGTTAATTATGATAGATATTATAGATTTGAAGGATATCAAATATTCCAATTAATAGATGAAACAGTTTCTGTTGCTGATCTTTATGATCAAGCAAAATCTCGTTTGATAGCACAATGTGATATTGAGAACTATGACCCTTCACAAAACAATCAACCTATTGCTAAATTGACTAACTATTCAAAAAAAGATGATATACCATTTGGACAAGTGATGGTTGATGGAGAAAATAAAGGAATTAGACACTCTTTCAAAATCACAGAAGATAAGTTTGCTACAACAAATGATAAGAGAATAGTGAACAATAAAAAATACTATTACATTGCGATAGCATACGCATACAATAACTTTAAACAATACAATTCAGATGATCCAACAAAATTAGATGGTCAAAAAACTCCTTACTTAGCAAGTAGAAAGCTTGGTGGCGGAGGAAGTATTGAGCCTGTTGTAGCAATACCTCACATGACAAATTCTGAACAAAACGGAACATTATTACAATCATCATATGGAATGTCTCCTGAAATTATCAGATTAGAAGGACAAGGAAATGGTGGAATGGTGTTGAATTTTGATAAAACTACAATTGAACAATTAGTAGGAAAAAGAGGAGAAGAAAGTCGTGATGAAAATGGTAAACCTGTTAACTTTATACCAACACCAGTTTATGCAGTAAACTATGGACCATTGAATGTTAAGATAGTTGATCCATTAGCAGTTCGTCCAGGAAGTTACAATTTAAGAATAGTTCCAACTGAAGGAAATATGAATTCAGCTTATTGGGAATTGACAAATGCAAATGGAGGTGAAATATACGAAGGTGTTGATACAATCCGTTCTTCAAGGCCAATTGGAGAAATTAATGAAGAAATTATATTTGAATTGGGATTGTCAATCCAATTAACTAATCCAAAAGCAGTCGCAAATTCTAATGCAGCAACAATAACAGCAGGAGAAGCAAAAGGAGGTGATTTAATTGCAGGAGCATTATTATCTTCATCAATAACATTTGCTGAACCTTCAAAAGCATGGTTAACTGGAGTTGCTGATAATGATGCGCTACAATCATTAGACTGGATTAGAGCAGGAGGAGTTACAGGAGCAGATGATCAAGACTTAAGTAATACTTGGTTAGATTATTTCCATAGATGGTATCAATATTCAGATATTGACTTAGATGGTGATGGAAATACACCAGACTCAACAATCGTAAAAACACCTATGGATGCAAAATCTGAATTTGAAGGTTGTGTAGGTGGTTGGTGGGCTCCATATAGATTGACTTCTGTTTCATACAATTATGATTTAGGTCAACAAACACCATATCTTCACCCAGCATTTACAGATGCATATTATTTCAATCCAGATCCAAATGAATATGATATTTCAAATATTGATGAATGGAATCCAGGAAAATTGGTAAGTTTGATATCTAACGATATGAACAACTTAGCATCTGTTGATATTGTATTTACAAACGACCAATCAAAATGGACAAGATGTCCTGTTATAGAAATGGGTAATGACCCTGTATTGACACAAGGAAATGCAAAAGCATTCTCATTGAGAAAAGCTCCTTCTGTTGGAAAAGACGGATTGCCTGATGGTGACGGCGAAGGTAAGGGTTGGTTCCCTGGATATGCTGTTAATCTTGAAACAGGTGAAAGATTAAACATAATCTTTGGAGAAAACTCAGCATTAGGACATCAAAATGGTAGAGATATGCTATGGAATCCTACAACGGCAACAACAGACCAAGGAGGTTATGTGTTCGGAGGTATGCATTACATATATGTATTAGGAACATCTGAAGTGAATGTTGCAGGTAGAATAGTAAAACCTACACGTTATGATGAAGGTGCTTGGGCATACGATATATTAAAAGGATTAAGCGAAGCAACAGGAGTTTCTTCAAATGCACAAAACATAAATAGAATTAGAGCAGCTCACGAATTATTCGCAACAGTAATGTGGGTAGGTATGCCACTTGCTACTTGTTTTGAATCAGGAAATGCTAACGTTGCGTTAGAAAATAAATCTCAATCGTTGATTCCAACAGATGCAACAGTATCTATTAGAATAAGAAAACCATATTCAGCAAAATGGTCTAACAACGAAGCTGGAGTAAATGAAAATCCTGTAAATGACAATAATCCTATGTATCAATTCTCAATTGATGCAGGTTTAGCAACAATTCTTGGACACACAGAAACTGCACAATCAGCATTAGACAATATTACAGTTGTTCCTAATCCATATTATGCGTTCTCATTGTATGAACAAGATCAAATTCAAAACCTTGTTAAAATCACAAACCTTCCACCAGATTGTTACATTACTATCTATGCTTTGGACGGAACAGTGGTTAGAAAATTGAGAGGACCTTCTGCTTCATTGGTATCAGGAGGAGGTACAGCTTTAACATCAGTTGATTGGGATTTGAAAAACCATAAAGGATTACCAATAGCTGGAGGAGTTTATCTAATTCACATTAAAGCTGATGGCGTAGGTGAAAAACTAATCAAATGGTTTGGAGCTTTAAGACCAGTTGACTTAAACTCATTCCAATAATCTAACAATATTGCTTAAAACTTATAAAGAAAATAGGAATATGAAAAATATAAAAAGAATATTGACATGCGTTATACTTTGCACCTTGATGGTGCCAAGTATAACAGCGAATGCAGGGAATGATGATAGAAGAGGAACTGCAGGTGCTCCATATTTATTGATAAACCCTTGGGTAAAAAGTTCTGGTTGGTCAGGAGTAAATACAGCAAATGGTACAGGAGTTGATGCTCTTTTCAGTAACGTTGCAGGATTGGCTCGTACAACAGGAACAGAAGTTTCGTTTGGATACACTTCTTGGCTTCAAAATTCAGGAGTTAGCAACATTGCAGCAGGACTTGCACAAAGCCTTGGAGATTTTGGAGTTTTAGGGTTGTCTGTTAGTTCAATGAACTTTGGTTCAATTGAAAGAACAACAGTAAACTCACCAGAAATAGGAAATAATGGTACATTTAGACCAACAATCATGAATGTAGCAGTTTCTTATGGTAAGGCTTTTTCAACATCAATTTACGCAGGTGCAACATTGAAGTTACTTACAGAGTCAATAGATAACGTTTCAAGTACAGCTTTTGCAATTGATGCGGGTGTTCAATATGTTACAGGTGAAAACTATGAATTGAAATTCGGTATTGCCTTAAAGAATTGGGGACCATCAGCAAGTTTTTCTGGTGACGGGTTATCAATCAATACTATGCCAGAAAATGCTGGACACTTTATGACAACAGAACAACGTTCAGCTTCTTATGAATTGCCTTCAAGTTTAAATATTGGTATGTCATACGATATATTGTTTGCAGAAAACAATCATAGAATCACAATTGCAGGTAACTTTGCTTCTATGGCGTTTGGAAAAGACCAATATACATTAGGACTTGAATACGGATTTATGAAATTCTTTATGCTAAGAGCAGGTTATACTTACGAAGAAAAGCTTACAACAGACATTTATGATGAAAATGGTACAACTACTCTTATGAATGGACTTGCATGTGGAGCTTCAGTAATGGCACCTCTTTCAAAAGCAAAAGCAGGAAAGAATGCAATGAACTTAGCATTAGATTATAGCTTTAGACTTACAAAAATAATGGGAGGAATTCACTCATTAGGAGTTTCATTCTCATTGTAAGAGCTAATAAATAAATCGATAACAAATCGAAGACTGCTAAAAACAGTCTTCGATTTGTTTTTAATTAAAATAATAACACAAAGAAATGGCAGAAATAAAATATTATTCAAAAGAAGGATTACAAAAATTAAAAGATGAGCTTCATCAATTAACAACTGTGGAGCGTCAAGCAATTTCAGCAGCCATTGCAGAGGCAAGAGATAAAGGGGATTTATCTGAAAATGCAGAATACGATGCAGCAAAGGAAGCACAAGGATTATTAGAAGCTAAAATTTCAAAATTACAAGCTTTGATTGCGAATGCGAGATTGTTAGATGAATCAAAATTAGATACATCAAAAGTTCTATTATTATCAAAAGTAGAGTTTATAAACTTAGCTTTGAACAAAAAAATGACTTATGAAATAGTTCCAGAAAGCGAAGCAGACTTAAAGACAGGAAAAATCTCTATTACATCTCCAATAGCAAAAGGACTTTTAGGAAAAAAAGTAGGAGAAATAGCAGAGATAGAAGTGCCAGCCGGTAAGATGAAATTAGAGATAACAAACATAACAAGAGATTAAGCTATGTCATCAATATTCACAAAAATTATAAATGGAGAAATACCATCATATAAAATAGCAGAAGACGAAAAATGCTATGCGTTTTTAGACATTTCTCCCTTAGCAGAAGGACATACATTAGTAGTGCCAAAACAAGAAGTTGATTACATATTTGATTTGGAAGATGAATTGTTAACGCATCTTCATCTTTTTGCGAAAAAAGTAGCAAAAGCGATGAAAGAAGTAATAGAGTGTGAAAAAATAGGAATGGCAGTTATAGGGTTAGATGTTAGACATACACACATACACCTTGTACCGTTGAAAGAAGTAGGCGATTTAAATTTTGCACGTCCAAAATTAGAATTACCAAAAGAAAGAATGCAAGAAATAGCAAATCTGATTTCATCAAAAATAAAATAATGCGAAAAATAGCTCAAAAATTTCTTATTTTAAAGATTTTTGAGCTATTTTTGTAATGTAAAATAAATAGTATTAACAAAAAAAATAGTTTTTATGAAAAAATTACTTTTATCTTTTGTAATGGCAATTTTATTGCTATCAGGAGTAAAAGCACAAGACACCATCAGCATAGCTAATGGTACGACATACAACAATAGTATGGCGATAGGAGGCTACTATGGTTTTCATACAGGTGCTTATCTTTACACTTCTGATGAAATGTTAAATCAAGGAGGAACGATTAACTCCTTATTATTTCAAATGGAAACAGCAGGTTCAGGCTCAAATAGGACCTTAAAGATCTACTTAAAAGAAGTAGTAGAAGAATCACTTCCTCATTCATTGGTTTTTGCCGATTTGTTAGAAGGAGCTATGTTAGTTTATGATCAACCTATTACCGAACTAACATCAAATTCTTGGAATGAGTTTATATTTGATAACCCATTTGTTTATACAGGAATAGGAAACCTTTTGGTTATCTATGAATCAACAGGTTGTTCACCAAGTGGAGGTTGTCAAACATATATGTATTTTGATAACTCTATTTCAGGTAAAGGTTGGGCTAGAACTTCTGATTATTCTCCAATGGATTATAATATTCCACAATCCAAAAATAACGGTTACAGGGCAAATGTTAAATTTGTTTATACAGCAATGCCAGAAGATTTCTGTATGCCTGTATCAGACTTAGTAGTTTCAAATCTACAAATGAGTTCAGCCGATGTTAGCTGGGAGGGAACAGCAGACGAATACGCTTATGAATTAAAATTAGCAAGTGAAGCTTGGACAAGTGAAAATGTAGAAAGAGGTGCTGTTAATTCATCATTTATTACATTTACAGGCCTTAATCCTACAACGAACTACAATGTAAGAATAAAAGCAGTTTGTTCAGAAGACAACGAAAGTACATGGATGACAACAAGCTTTAAAACAACATGTCTTGATTTGATAACAGAACTACCTTACATAGAACACTTTCAAAATGGATTAGATTGTTGGCAAATAATGCGTGAAAGCTATAGTAGTTATGGCGATCATCTAGGGCCAATGATGGAAGGAGATGTTGCAAAATTTGGAGAAGGCATGAGTATGATGGCAATATCTGCACCATTCCAAGAACCTATCTACAATCTAAGAGCTTATCTTGAAATGCGCAGTCTTGCATACTATGGAGTAGACTATTTAACTATAGGTTATGTAACAGATTTATCAGACACAACAACATTTGTTCCAATACAAACATTTTCAGCAGATGTTAATTCAGGTTGGCAATCACACATGGTGTCATTTGAGAATGTAGAAGTAAATGACGAACAAACATATTATATAGCAGTAAAATTAGATGGTTCTTCTTCTACATATTTTTACATTAGAAGATTTGAAGTAGAAATGCTTCCAGATTGTCCTGCACCACAAAGAACAAGTGTAACAGTTGCACCATCAGCAGAAACAGCACAAATTTCATGGTTAGATACAGATCCTTCTCATAGTGCTTGGAATGTATATTACAGAGAATTACCAGCAGACGAAGAACCAACAGACGATTGGACAATACAAAATGCAGATGCAATGACTACTGTTTTAGAAAACCTTACACCACAAACAACATATCAAGCATTTGTTGTTACAGATTGTGGAACAGGAGATATAAGCGATAAAACAGATACAGTTGTCTTTACTACCACAGCAACAGCAGTAGAATTACCATACATTCAAGATTTTGAAGATATGGATAATTTATCAGGTATTCTTTTAACTCAGATCGCAGGAAACAACTCTTGGCATATAGGAAGTGCAGTTGCGTATATGACAGAAGGAGAAGAAAGCGGTTCCTCATTATACATATCAGGAGATAATGGAGTTTCAAATACATACACAAACTCTACATCAGTTGCCTTAGCATCTATTATAGTTGATTTTTCTGAACAAGCAGAATACATAATGGAGTTTGACTTGAAAGTAAAAGGAGAATATACTTATACTCCATACGATTATTTTAGAGTATATGCACTTGACGCATCACAACCACTTTCAAATTATGCAAGTGGAACAGCACTTTGTTCTCAAAAAGCAAACATTCTAAATTGGGAACATCAAACAATCACATTCCCTGCTGAATTTATTGGAACAACTAAAAATATCATTTTATTATGGTATAATGATAGTTCAACCCAAAATAATCCACCTGCAGCAGTAGATAATATACATATCAGAGCAACAAACTGTGTTCCAGCAGAAAATGTAGCACTTGTATCAACAGAACAAAATTCGGCAACAATTTCTTGGGAAGGTACAGCAGAAAGTTATATCGTTACATACTACAAAGCATCAGAACCAACAGAAGTAATGACAGAAGATGTGTATGATGCAACAATTGAATTAACAGACCTTGAAGGCTCAACAGAATATGTAGTTACTATTACATCTGTTTGTGGAGACGAAACATCACGACCAACAGACGCATTACATTTCATAACAGATTGTGCACCTATTACAGACGATGTATGGTTTGAAAACTTTGATGCAGCGTATGGTAGTGAATCAGCTGCAAACCAAATGTTTATGTGTTACGATGTTTTAGTTTCAACACCAGCAAACAATGGAACATTCCCAAGAATCTATCATCAAGGATATGCACCGGCAGCACATTCAGGAGCAGTAACTCTTGAATTTAAAGGACCAGGATTATTGGCATTACCAGAATTTGAGAGACCATTAAACACATTAAGATTTGAATTCTATGCTAACACAACAGCCTCTTCAGCTGCAACAGCAGGAGTAATGGAAGTAGGGTTAATTACAGACGAAATGGATTCAACTTCATTCGTTCCATTACAAACAGTTGAACCAGTAGGATTCTCACGTTCAGGTTCATTCTTGGTAGGACCATTTGACTTTGATGAATTATCATATACAGAAGGAAGAATAGCATTACGCTATACACCAGAACCAGCAAACTATGGAGAATCTTGGAATCTTGATGATTTTAAAGTAATTCCTATTCCAGCATGTCCATCTCCTGTAGAAAATAGTGTAGTTGTTTCAAACGTAACAGACGTATCTGCAACAATATCATGGACAGATACAGATGAAACACACAACGCTTGGATTGTTTACTATAAATCAGAAGATGAAGAAGAATACACCTCAGTATCAGCAACAGAACAAAGCATTACACTAACAGGACTTGAAACCGTTACATCATACTCTGTATATGTAATGACAGATTGTGGAACAGAAGATAACGTATCAAGAACTAATATAGTTTCATTCTCAACAATAGCAACTCCAATTACAGATTTCCCATACTATCAAACATTCGAAGACTTAGAAGATAATCCTGCATTCTTTGAATTTAGAAATGAATACGTAAATGAATGGTATGTAGGAACAGCAACAGGAGTCCCTTCAGATGAAGAAGAAACAACAACATCTCTATATATTTCTAATGACCAAGGAGTAAGCAATGCTTATTCAGTTAGTGATGGCTCTTATGCAAGTGCAATTATGCCGGTTACTTTTGGAGAAAGTAGTGAATACATACTATCATTTGATTACAAACTGATAGGAGAAATTAGTTATGGTTCTCAATACGACTACTTTATGTTGTTTATGTGTGATGGTGGTGTAAATATTCCATCAAATGGACAACCACAAGGCGAAGGAGTAACAGTATTGATGGATAAAACAACAGATGTTCCAGCGTGGACAAATGCATCAATATCTCTTTCAAACGTTAGCAACACTACAAAACAAATTGTCTTCTATTGGAGAAATGATAGTTACGGAGGTACTAATCCACCGATAGCAATCGACAATATTTCAATAGTAGGAGTAGATTGTGCAAGCCCAACAAACCTTGCCTCTACAACAATCACAGCAAATGAAGCTACATTAAGTTGGCAAGAAAACGGCTCAGCAACATCATGGACTATTTACTACAAAGCAGAAAACGAAACAGAATATTCATCAGTTGTAGTTAGTGAAAATCCTGCTACAATAACAAACCTATCACCAGCAACAACATACACAGCATACGTAGTTGCAGATTGTGATGGAGAATATTCTGGCTCAAGCAATACTCTTTCATTCATAACAGAATGTGCTACAATAGACGAATTCCCATACTATCAAGGATTTGAAACAAACCCTGTTGCATGTTGGAATGCTCAATTGATTTCTGGAAGTGAAAATTGGGAAGTAAGAAATAGTTTAGGATATGCTGCCGCCTATGAAGGACTTAAAATAATGGCAGTAAACTATACTTATGGCAATGCAAGACTTACTACACCAATATTTGATATAACTTCATTAGAAAATCCAAGTGTTAAGTTTGCATATTACAATTCTGCTTATGGAGGAGTTTGTGAAGAATTAAGACTTCAATACAAAACAGATGCAGATGCAGAATGGGTAGATATAATGGTTATAGACACTCCTCACGGAGAATGGGCTTTGGATTCAATTGCCTTACCAAATCCATCTGAAACATATCAATTAAGTTTCCTTTGCGTAGGACACTTTGGAAATGGTGCAGCAATAGATGCTTTCCAAATTTATGACTGTGAAGGTTGTGAAGAAGGAGGAGAATTGCCTCAACCATGTGAAGCTCCAACAAACCTTTCTGTAAACAATATTACAGAAACCTCAGCAGAAGTTTCTTGGGAAGGAGATGCAGAAGTCTATGAAGTAAGATTCAATGCCTTAGTAACCGAAAGTATAATAGGAAATGATGTTCAATATACAGGATTGATTCCAAACACTCTTTACATGGTTGAAGTAAGAGCAGTATGTGGTGTACAAACATCAGAATGGGTTTCAACAACATTCGCATCACTTGAAGAATTTGTAACACCAGAGCCATGTGATGCACCAACTAACCTTTCTGCAAACAACATAACAGAAACCTCAGCTGAAATCACATGGAACGGCACAGCCTCAACATACGAATTCAAATTAAACGGAGGCGAAGCAGAAACCCTTACAACAACTACAAAAACATTAACAGGCTTAACAGCAAACACAGCCTACACAGTAGAAGTAAGAGCAATATGCGAAGAACAAACATCAGATTGGGTAAGCACAACTTTCACCACACTTGAAGAAATAATCCCAGAACCAGAAGTAGTAGAAGGTCAGGTTAGCACATTATCAGCAACTAACGTAGGCAACACAAGTGCAACCCTAAACGGAGCCTTAGTAAGTGCAGGAAACTCAGAAAACTTTACAGTAGGCTTTGCATTAGCAACCGTTACAGACTTCACACTTGAAACAGCAGATGTACAAAACATCACAGCAACATTAAATGCTAACA
>JAGCLI010000027.1 GCA_017647065.1 Bacteroidales bacterium | reverse complement strand
TCACCTTTATTTATAGTAAGATTTACTCCTTTTAAAATTTCCTTATCTTTAATTCTTGCGTGTAAATCCTTTATTTCTAACAATGCCATTTTGTTCTTAGTTTTTAGTTTTTGAGAATTTGCAATATTACGAAAAAAAAGTCAATATTCACTATTTTAGCGAAGATAACCTTATTATATTCTCTTCTCCCTTATTTAAATAACAAATATTTATGTGATATTTTTCTTGTTCTACGCTATATTGACTAACTATCATTACTTCCACAAATTCAATATCTGAACTCACATCATAAATATCAGACTTTTCACCAATATTTAGTTGAATCGTTCTTTTATTATCATAATTCCCTTCCTTTTGATTAAACTCTCTTAATTCTATTCTTTTAATTTGGTCGGCAGAGGAAAAACTATCATAATATATTTGATAACTTGTATCATCAAATGCCTCACAACTGCTAAACAAAGCAATAATTAATAAAGAGAATATCAAATAAATCTTTTTCATATTTTCACTTTTTTAATTTAAAAATTAGGCAAATCCATTACAACCGTTGGAATCAAAAGCAACCAACCAAGCACAACCATTGCCAAGATAAATTTCCAAGAAAATTTCACCCACTTTGCATAAGGAATCTTAGCCAATCCTAAAACTGCAATCAACACTCCTGAGGTTGGAGTAATAAGATTAGTAAATCCATCTCCAATATGAAAAGCAGTTACTGCCGCTTGCAAAGACATTCCTGTCATATTTGCAATTTCGGCAAACATCGGCATAAGCATTGCAGCCTTTGCTGTGCCTGAGGTAATGATTGCATTCAAAACAGATTGGAAAGCATACATAATACTCAAAGCTCCAACTTGTCCACTTCCCGAAATAGCATTTGCCAATCCTGAAAGGAAGGTGTCAATTATCTTGCCATCTTCCAATATTATGATGATTCCGCTTGCCAAACCTACAACCAAAGCTGCCGAAAGCATATCTTTTGCACCGGCAATAAAGAGTTTTGCAATATCACTTGCTCCTTTACCAAGAGCCATTCCTGTAATTATCGCCATAGTAAAGAACAAGGCAGCAATTTGTTCAAATCCCCATTCAAAAACCATTACACCTATTACCAAATAAACAATAGTAAAAATAAGGATTGAAAGAGAAAACATCTGCATTGACTTACGTATTCCTAAATAAGCAATAACAGCAAAAAGAATAGTAGTAATTATAAGAGGTATGCTTTGAGTTTGAATACAGAAAACAACTTGAATCAAAAGCGTTGCAAAGTATGCAATCCAACAAGTCTTTGAAGCCTTAATTGCAACCAAGTCATTTACCGAAGCTTGATTCTTTCTCCAATATTCATCTTCGGCGTACATAATAGATTTTGTTGGATTCTTTTTCACTTTGTTTGCATAATAAAGCACAAAAGCAATTCCGACAAAAGTAATTATAAACCAAACAACCAATCTGTATTCTATACCCGAAAACATCTTAATTCCCGCAATATCTTGTGCAATTCCAAGCGTAAAAGGATTAAGAATACAACCAGCAAAGCCAAGTCCCGCTGCAAGAAAGCAAAGACAAACTCCCGTAATTGAGTCATATCCCATAGAAATTGCTAAGGGAACAAATATCGCAACAAAGGCAATAGTTTCTTCACTCATTCCAAAAATTGCACCAAACAAAGAGAACATAATCATTATCACAACAATGATAAGATTATTCACTCCTATTTTCCTAAAAAGCGTATAACGCTCCAAAGAAGAAGACTTTTTAAGGAAGGTTTGCACTCCCATATCAATTGCTTTTGTTTCATTCAAAATCCAAAACGCACCTCCCAAAATCAAAAGGAAAGCAATAATCCCAGGAGCCTTTTGAAAGCCCTTGAAAAATGAAGACATAATTTCCCAAGTCTGCGGACTTTGTTCTACTCTCTCGTATGAGCCGGGTACAATCTGATTAACAATCTTTCCACTCTCGGTTTGCACTTCTTGACGCTGAAATTCTCCCGCAGGAACAAACCAAGTAGCAATTGCAGCTATTACTATAAGAGAGAAAATGATTACATAAGTGTGTGGTACCTTTTTAAACATTTTTTTTCTTTTTTAAAACATTATTTACTAATCCTAATAAAATACTCAAAACAGCAAGGAAAGATGCCGTTCTATAAATATAATCCCCATACCTTGTGTAAAAAGTCTTTTTTGTTTGAGGATATAGAGTTTGTTTTATCACATCTTCTTGCCAATACTTAGTTTCTTGCAAGACTTCTCCCTTTGCAGAAACAAAACAAGAGATTCCTGTGTTTGCACTTCTTGCAATATAACGCCTATTCTCAATTGCACGCAAAGAAGCAAACGATGCGTGCTGACGATGTCCAGGAGTATTTTCCCACCATCCGTCATTAGTAATTATAAACAAGAGTTCGGCTCCTGCATTGACCAATCCCGCAATATAACCTCCATCAACACTTTCATAACAAATAGCAGTAGCAGTCTTAGGCTTGTTTTCAGAAGAAAAAACCTTGAAATCCTTATCCGTTCCCAAACTTCCAACCGTTCCACCTAAGTCAAGAATAAAGTTTTCCATAAAACTAAGATATTTTTGCAAAGGCATTTTCTCCACAGCAGGCGTAAGCACGGATTTATGTCTTATTTGACTTTTAGGAGAAAGCGTATCTCTATCTATTTTTATTGCAGTATTGTAATTTTCATATAAAAAACCATATCTCTTATGCTCTCTTGTTGCAATTGTTCTTTGACTTTCCTCAACCTTTTTGCGAGAAGACATACCTGCAACAAACTCTAACTTAGGGAAACGATTAGAAACTCCTCTTAAATACTCAATACTTGGAGTTTCTTCTAAGTATTCTTCCCACGCATAGTCTTGAATGCAACTCTCAGGACAGAGAACGTAATCCGTATTCTCATCTGCCTTTTGCAAAGTAAGGTCTTCTATTATCTGACAAACCATTTGAGGCGAGAAAGTATATTGTTCTTCGTATGGATCAAGATTTGGTTGCACCACAACAACGTCTGAACCCTTTGTCTTCTCTTCTTGATAAGTGAAATAAATCGTTAAGGAAATGATTATCGGCAAAGCGAGAATTATTCCTAAGAAATAATTTATTTTTTTATTGAAATATTTTTTTAAAACGCCGTTTAAAAAAAATAAAACAAAGACATTTGAAAGCAAAATCCAAAGACTTCCACCCGCAACGCCTGTATATTCATACCATTGCACCAAAGCAGGAAATTTTGCAAAACTATTGCCTAAGTTTAACCAAGGAAAATTAAAATCCCAATTAAGTTCTAAGAATTCAAAGGCAAGAAAGAAAATAATGAAAAACACATAATTGATTTTCTTCTCAACACCAAACACACGCTTTGCCCAATGAAAAAGTTGAAAAGCAAGAGCCATTAAAGAGGCTTGAAAGAAAGGCAAAACCAAAGCAGCAGGCGTAGAAAAAGATACCCAAAAAATTGTAGTAGCATTCCAAATCAAAAAAGGAAGATAAGAGTATGCAAAACCAGCATAAGAAGAAAAGCGTTTGTCCTCATTGTTTTTTGAGATATAGTCCTCAACCCACAACATAGGAACAAAAGCCACAAGCATCAAAGGAGCAAAAAGCAAATCTAACCAAGCAAGGCTAAGAAGCAAGCCCGAAAGGCAGGAAATTAAAACAAGTTTCTTTTTACTCATTGCCAATAATTTCATTTGGAGTTACCACAAAATCCATCTTCACATCAAATTCCTCGGTAGGAACACTTTCAACCAATTGACAAGAGAAACAAATTCCCATTTTCTTGTTTTGATTAACCGCAAGCAAACGGTCATAAAATCCTCTACCTCTACCGATGCGTTTTCTTTCTCTATCGAAAGCCACTCCCGGAATAATCATTAAATCTATTTTTTCATAGTCCGAAAAGATTTCTCCCGTAGGTTCAAGAATCCCAAACAGCTCTCCCTCTTTCATTGACTGCATTCCAGAGAATTTTCTAAGCACTAAATCGTCCCCAACCACACAAGGCAGAAGAATTGTCTTGTTTTCATAGTTTGAAAGAATGAAATCGTGAGTCGGAACCTCATCATCCATTGACCAATAAAGCAAAACGATATTTGCTTGCTTGTATGCAGAAGAATTTTCTATCAAAGAAAAAATCTCTTTACCCTCTTTTTGTTTTTCGCTCAAAGAAAGTTGCTTTTTTCTCTCACGAATCAACTTTCTAAGCTCCTTTTTCTTTTCCTTTAATTCCATTTTGCAAAGATAAAGAAAAGTAATCTCTACACAAAACAAAACGAAAAAAAACAAAAAAACGCTCGCTTGTCAAAAGAAAATTAAGACTCGCGAGCGTTTTATTTTATATTAGAAAATCAATCCCTATTCCTCTCCCCAAATCTTAATGGTATGATCACTTGAACCGCTGACAATTTTTGTACCATCGGGACTATATGCTACGGAATAGACATAATCTAAATGTCCCTCTAAGGTTTTAAGGCATTCTCCTGTGTTTGCATCCCATATCTTAATGGTTCTATCCCATGAATCGCTGATTATTTTTGTACCATCGGGACTATATGCTACGGATTCGATAGCATCTGAATGTCCCTTCAAGGTTTTAAGGCATTGTCCTGTGTTTGCATCCCATATCTTAATGGTATTATCCCATGAACCACTGATTATTTTTGTACCATCGGGACTATATGCTACGGATTCGATAGCATCTGAATGTCC
>JAGCLI010000332.1 GCA_017647065.1 Bacteroidales bacterium | reverse complement strand
TCTTAGTTTTTTTTTGTTTTTATTCGTATTTTTGCCAACTCTAAAAGAATAAAATTAAATAAAAATATAAAAACATGAAAAAAAGAATTGCTTTAAGCTTAGTCGCCTTCCTGCCTACACTCTTGCAGGCAAGCGAAGCAGATTTAAAGGTCCCATTGGAAATTCACGAGTTTGGAATATTACATTGGGGCTTTTTTATTTCTATCCTTGGGATAATTTTCGGAATTTACCAATTCTTGAAAATTAAGAAACTCCCTGCTCACAAAAGTATGCTTGATATAGCACACGTTATTTACAAAACTTGTTCAACTTACTTAAAACAGCAAGCAAAGTTCCTTGCTATTTTATTTGTTTTTGTAGGTTTAGCTGTTAGTCTTTACTTCGGATTTCTTGCAAAAGGAGAAAATGGAGAAAGTTTTGGTATTGGAGCTGTACTTTTAATACTTCTTTGGACGGTATTTGGAATTTTAGGTTCATATATAGTAGCAAAATATGGAATACGCATAAATACTTATGCTAATTCAAGAATGGCATTTGCTTCATTAAGACGTAATCCACTTAACCTTTTGAACATTCCTTTAAGTGCTGGAATGAGTATTGGGGTTGTATTGATTTGTGTTGAGCTTCTTTTAATGCTTGTAATTTTACTTCTAATGCCAGCTAATCTTGCAGGAGCTTGTTTTATAGGTTTTGCTATTGGTGAAAGTTTAGGTGCATCGGCTTTAAGAATTGCAGGTGGTATCTTTACAAAGATTGCAGATATTGCTTCGGATTTAATGAAAGTTGTTTTCAAAATTGGAGAAGACGACCCAAGAAACCCTGGTGTTATTGCAGATTGTACAGGTGATAATGCAGGAGACTCTGTTGGACCAACAGCAGATGGTTTTGAAACATACGGTGTAACAGGTGTTGCTTTAGTTTCTTTTATTCTTTTAGCAATTGGAGATGTTGATATTCAAAAAGACCTTTTAGTTTGGATATTTACAATGAGAATACTTGGTGTTGTAACATCTATTATTGCATACTACATCAACAAAGGTTTAAGTCAAGCGCTTTATGGAAAGAAAGATGATTTAGATTTTGAGGCTCCTTTGACTAATTTGGTATGGATTAGCTCTATTCTTTCTATTATAGGAACTTTCGTTACATCTTACTTACTTATTGAAAATCTTGGAACAAGCGGTAATCTATGGTGGATACTTTCTACTATTATTTCTTGTGGTACTCTTGGTGCTGCTTTGATTCCAGAAATCACAAAGATATTTACTTCTCCTAAATCTACACACGTAAAAGAGGTCGTAAAGGCTTCTGAACAAGGAGGAGCGTCTTTGAATATTTTATCAGGATTTGTTTCTGGTAACTTCTCTGGTTTTTGGACTGGTTTAATATTTGTATTATTAATGTTTATAGCTTATATCTGCTCTCCTAACTTAGGCGAAATCGGAATGGTATATCCTTCTATTTTTGCTTTCGGTCTTGTAGCGTTTGGTATGCTTGGAATGGGTCCTGTAACGATTGCTGTTGATAGCTATGGACCTGTAACCGACAATGCTCAATCTGTTTATGAGCTTTCTTTGATTGAAGAACAAGAAAACATTGATAAAGAAATTGAAAAAGACTTTGGATTTAAACCTGATTGGGAAAAATCAAAATATTATCTTGAAGCAAATGACGGAGCTGGTAATACATTCAAAGCAACCGCTAAACCTGTTTTGATTGGAACTGCTGTTGTGGGTGCAACTACAATGATTTTCTCTTTAATTCTTGTTATACAAAAATCTCTTGGCGTTGACCCTGGCACTTTGCTTAACTTATTGAATCCTTACACCATCTTAGGTTTTATTCTTGGAGGTGCAGTGATTTATTGGTTTACAGGTGCGAGTACACAAGCCGTTACAACAGGTGCTTATCGTGCTGTGGAATACATTAAACGCAATATAAAACTTGATGTTAATGCTCCTAAAAAAGCAGATGAAGAATCTTCTGTTGAAGTTGTTAAAATCTGTACTCTTTATGCTCAAAGAGGTATGTATAATATCTTTATAGCTATCTTCTGTTTTGCTTTAGGAATTGCATGTCTTTCTTCACCTGCTTCAATCGGTGAAAACAATGCAGTTTCTTTGTTTGTTAGTTATTTACTCTCTATTGCGTTGTTCGGATTATTTCAAGCAGTTTTCATGGCCAATGCAGGAGGAAGTTGGGATAATGCAAAAAAAATAGTAGAGGTAGATATGAAAGAAAAAGGCACTCCTTTACACGATGCTTCCGTTGTTGGAGATACAGTAGGAGACCCTTTCAAAGACACATCTTCTGTTGCCCTTAACCCTATTATTAAGTTCACAACTTTATTTGGTCTTTTGGCAATGGAAATAGCAATAAGCGAATCATTTAAGAACATTGCACCTTATGTAGGTATTGCATTCTTTGTTTTAGCTTGCTATTTTGTTTATCGTTCATTCTATAAAATGACAATTGATAAAAAATAAATTATATGCTTAGTTTAATAGATACTCTTTTTGAAAAAATAATTTAACAAATGAGGAGTTAAGAAAAATAATTGACTGCGAAAATAATTCTATTCAAGAAGAGTATCTTTTTAAACAAGCAGATAAAAAACGCAGACAAATATACGGAGAAGAAATCTACATACGTGGACTTATAGAAATAAGTAATTATTGTAAAAATAATTGTTTGTACTGCGGAATTAGATGTAGTAATCTTAATGTTGAGAGATATCGCCTAAGTCAAAAAAATATTTTAGATTGCGTTTCTTATGGTTACTCATTAGGATTTAGAACTTTTGTAATGCAAGGTGGAGAAGACTTGCATTTTTCAGATAAAGAGATTTGCGAAATTGTATCTAAAATTAAAAAAACTTACCCCGATTGTGCAGTAACTTTGTCAATAGGTGAGAAAAACAAACAAACTTATCAAGATTTTTTCAATGCAGGGGCAGATCGTTATCTTCTAAGACACGAAACTGCAACCGAAGAACATTACACAAAACTTCACCCTTCGGCAATGAAGTTAGAGAAAAGAAAACAATGCTTATTTGACTTAAAAGAAATAGGTTTCCAAGTTGGCTCTGGCTTTATGGTTGGTTCTCCTTTTCAAACAACAGAAAACATCATTGCAGATTTAAGATTTTTACAAGAATTGCAACCTGATATGATTGGAATAGGACCTTTTATTCCTCATATTGACACTCCTTTTAAAGACAAATCACAAGGAGATTTACATAAAACCCTTCGCTTAGTAGCTATTCTTCGTTTAATGTTTCCTTATTCTCTTATTCCTTCTACAACTGCACTTGGTTCTATTGCAGAAAATGGTAGAGAATTAGGACTTCAAGTCGGTGCAAATGTAGTTATGCCAAACCTTTCGCCAACAGATGTTAGAAAACTTTATAATCTATACAATAATAAAGCATTTGTAGGAAAAGAAGCTGTTGAAGGCTTAGAAGAATTAAAAAATCAAGTAAATTCCTTAGGTTATAAAATTGTTGTAAGCAGAGGAGACGCTATTGGAAACGGTAAGTAATCGTTCCTTTTTGTAACTCTGGTGCATTTTGATTAGCTGCAAACTTACATTTTCTCGCAGCTTGCTCACATATTCTATAAAGATTTTCATCGGAAATAGTAGTTGGCCTTACTCCCGCTTTGACTTTAACCACATTTCCTTCTTTATCTACATATATTTCTACGACAATTTGTCCTGTTTTTGTAGTTGAACGTGCTGGAGGCACAAGTTCTTTTGCTCCTCTACCACCTAAATCAAATGAAACACCTTTTCCTTCGCCGTTTCCTCCTGCTCCACTTCCACTTCCCTCAGAAATTCCTTGTGAACCACCGTTTCCTTTCTTTACTTTACCTTTTGAAAACAACGCATTTTGATTAATCGTTGGCTCAGCAGGCTTTTTTTCTTCTTTTTTTGGCTTTTCAACCTTTGTATTCTTGCTTGAAATAGGTGCTTCTTCTGTATCTTGGCTCACAACCTTTTCTTCACTATTGTTAGAAGCAACATTATTTGAAACATCTTCTCCACCCTCTGAAGCATTGTCAAAATCGTTTCCAATATCTGATAATTCCTCCATATTCATCTCTACACCATATTCAGGAGGTGGCGGATCTGGATAAGGTAAAGCAATAACAAACAACACACCTACTCCCAGCATAGACAGAAGTAGCGTAATAATCACACTAATAAGTCTTCTTTTATTATCTTCGTTCATTATTTAGTTGCCTCTGTTGCTAAAATAACTTTGTGTTTTTTGCCTTGTTGAGCATTTACTTTATTTACTGCATCTATAACAGTAACTACATATTGTACAGGAACGGTTTTATCTGAGTGAAGTTTAACTGTTCCATCTGTTACATCTTTTAAAAATCCTCCTATTACTTGAGACAATTCTTCTTCGCTTGTTTCTATGTTTTCCACATAGAATTTATAGCTTGAATCTATGGAAACAACTACGTTTTGCTTTGCTAATGTTTGACCACTTGTACTTTGTGGCAACAATAGTTTGATTGCATTCGGACTAATAAGGGTTGATGTTAACATAAAAAAGATTAACAACAAAAACACCAAATCCGACATTGATGAAGAATTGAAATTAGGATCTATTTTATTTCTTGTTTGAATCATAACAAAGAAAGATTTTTTATTTTGCAGGTTCATGCAAAAGATCCATAAATTCCATTGTTCTTGCTTCCAACATAAAAATTACTTTATTTATCTGTCCAACAAGAATACTATACAAAAAGTTTGCTATAATACCAACAATCAAACCTCCAACAGTGGTTACCATCGCCTCATAAATACCTCCAGAAAGTAATTGAATATCTATATTATTTCCTGCTGTACTCATATCAAAGAATGCTTTAACCATACCTGTTACCGTACCAAGAAATCCTAATGAAGGGCCTAATGCTGCGATTGTTCCTACCATTGACACACCGCTTTCTAATTGTGCCACCTCTAATTTACCAACATTTTCTATTGCTTGATTGATATCGTTTAATGGTCTACCTAATCGAGAAAGTCCTTTGTCAACCATTCGTCCTATTGGTGTAGGATTATTTCTTGTAAGGTTCTTTGCACCTTCCAAATCTCCACTATGAATACAATTCTTCACGTTTTCCATAAAGAAAGTATCTTCTTTTAATGCTTTTCTAAGAGCTAAGAATCTTTCAACAAAGATATAAATGGCTACTATTAACAAAATAGCCAATACTATCATAATCCAACCACCTTTTGTGGCTAATTCAAAAACATTTAATTCAGCTTGTGTTGATGCTGCTTCAGAAACGACTTCTGTTGCAGTTTGTGATATTTGTAAAAATATACTTGATAACATTGAATCTTATTTTTTTATTATTTAACTACTATTTTTCTTGTTTGAATACCTTTTTCCGTGTAAATATTAACGAAGAAAATTCCCTTTTTATTTTCAAAATCAAATTCTTCAGGCAATTTATTCGCAAAATACACTACTTCACCTAAAACATTTAGAATTTCTATTTTTTCTACTCTAAGGTTATTTGCTTTAAATGATATTTTTCCACTTGTTGGATTAGGATAAATATCAACATTTTCCACAATTTCAGCATCGTCTATACCTTGTTGGATTGTATTAAACACTAATTCATCACTCCAAGAACTTACCTCTCCGTCTGAACACACTGCTCTAACTTTCATTTTATACTCAGTTTGTGGTGTAAGTCCTATTGGCGAGAAAATAGGATTGTCATATATAATCACACCTGAATTTGGTAGAGTTTGATTGCTTTGAGCAAAAATAACCTCCCACCTATCTTGACTCATACTTCCTGGATTCCATGTAATTTTTACAGAAGAGTGTTGAACCTCCGTTGTACGCACTCCACTAACATTTGCACATAAAGGTGGAAGTGTTACAAAATTACGCATTTGACTCCATTCGCTGTATAAATTTCCGCATATCGCTCTTACATAAACAGAATATGAACGTCCTCCTTCTAAACCTGTAACAACGTATGTAGTGTCATTTGTTACGTACATTGCTGCTTGATCATCGGGTTGGCCAACTATTCCACATTTTATTTGCCATTGACTTTGTCCTAATCCCGGATTAAAATCTATTTTTGCCTCTGTAATGCCTATTTCTGTAACATTGGTATTTGTTGGCACAGATTGACAAGCATGAGCAGTTGTAAAAGACATCTCATCTGTGTAAATAGTATCAGTAACAGCCGAACCATATTTTATAATAGCAAAAGCTCTCACATAATATGTTACCCCAGAGGTTAGTCCTGTTACTTCTTTTGTCATAGGAAAAGGAATAGAACTCGCATTCACTGTTCCAGAAACGGTAAGTTTTGTTCCTGTGTTACAATCTGGATTTGGGGTAGTTGAATAGACAAATCCCTTACTTGTAAAAGAAGTTGCATCACCTTTTTCAGTTATTGTAGCATTTAATGTTGCTGTAAACAAAGTAATATCCGAGGCCGTTGGACTTGTCATTTGAGGAGCTACTGCCATAGGTGTTGTAAAAGAAAGAATATTACTTGAATATACCGTATCGGCAGGGCCTGTTTTTGTTGCGTATGTTCTAACATAATAAGTAGTGTTTGGTGCCAAACCTGTAACTGTTGAAGTAAAAGGAGCAACTGTTGACCCCGTCTTTTGTTTTAAAGTACCTCCATTTGCTTTTGTTGGAGTTGGATTTGTACCATAAATAAATCCCTTTTTAGCAACTGTCCAACCACCAGTAGATGTATAATCTGCTGCAAGATCTGCTGAATTGTAAGCAGTAGCTGTTGCACTTGTCATTGTCATTACGGGTTGTGCGTTAATTTGTTTTAAACCAACGCATACGAACAATAATCCTACCAATAAATATTGTAATTTTTTCATAACTATACCTATATTACACAAAATTATCTGCAAATATACAAAAAAAACATAGAGGACCAATATTTTTACTCGCTTTTTTAACATTCTATGTATTTTATTTATTTTTTGTACATTTGCAAAAAAAATTAAAAACTCAAAATTATGCAAAAATTTATCAAAACATTCGTCTTTGTGTTCGCAACCTTTACACTTTCGTTTGCATATTCACAAAGCAAACCCATTGAAATAAATAAACAAGACTTTTTAACAAAAGTTGCAGATTATGAAAAATCCCCAGAAAAATGGGTTTCATTAGCAGAAAAGCCTATTATAGTAGATTTTTACGCTAATTGGTGCAAACCTTGCAAGATGATTTCCCCAATTTTAGATAAGTGAGCAGAGAAATATGCAGACAAAATCATTGTTTACAAAGTAAACGTAGACAAAGAAAAAGTTTTAGCAAACGAAATTGGCATAAAAAGTATTCCAACCTTGATTTTTGTTCCTAAAAACGGCGAACCACAAATAATGATTGGAGCAAAAAGCGAA
Source organism: Bacteroidales bacterium (assembly GCA_017647065.1). Lineage (GTDB taxonomy): Bacteria > Bacteroidota > Bacteroidia > Bacteroidales > P3 > Onthomorpha. The sequence continues at coordinate 2,428 of JAGCLI010000332.1, read as the reverse complement.
GAAGAACTTGATAAATTTATTCAAGAATTTCTTTTAAAATAAATCAAGGCAACAAAACAAAATAAAAGAGAAAGCAATCAATTTCGGTTGCTTTTTTCTTTTTATTTATTTTTCTTTTTAGTTATTATTTTATTATATATTTATTATTGTATGCACCACGTGCAGTTTTTTCTGCACGACATGCAGACTCGACTGCACCACGTGCAGAAATAAAGCATAGAAAAATCATGTTTTTTATATGACTTTTTTTATTTTTTCTTTGATTTTTGAAATTATTTCTTTGACTTTTTAAGTCAGTTTGTATGTTTATTGAAACACAAAGGAGAGAAACAAAAAAAGAGAGAAACCTTTTTGATTTCTCTCTTTGAGCGCCCCCTCTAGGACTTGAACCTAGGACCCCATGATTAACAGTCATGTGCTCTAACCAGCTGAGCTAAGGAGGCTTTCTTTATTCCCTTAAAGCGATTGCAAAGATACCACCTTTTTTGTTACTACCAAATTTTTTCTTTACTTTTTTTATTACTTTTTTTCAAAGTACTTGATTATTAGGGACTAAAATTTTGAAGAAATCCACCTAATTAAGTCGTTTCCGTTGGCAAAAATCAACAATCCGAACAAAAGAATCATTCCAATCATCTGTGCTCGCTCCATAAATTTGTCACCTGGTTTCTTTCCTGTTATCATTTCCCAAAGCGTAAACATAACATGACCTCCGTCTAAGGCAGGAATAGGTAATATGTTCATAAATGCTAAAATTATAGAAAGGAATGCTGTCATATTCCAAAAGATTGCCCAATTCCACTCAGCAGGAAACATTGAACCAATTGCACCAAATCCGCCTAATTGTGAAGCACCTTCTTTTGTAAAGACTAATTTAAATTGTTTAACGTAATTAACTAAAGTTTCTGTTCCTACTTGTATTCCAGCAGGGATTGATTCAAAAAGATTATACTCTGTTTTTTCTGTTTTATAGATTAACGTAGGATTTTTTGCTACTGCTCCAATCTTTCCATCGCTACCAAGAGTAAAAGAAACATCTTCTTTTTTATTGTTTCTATAATAAGTTATTGTAATTTCTTTGCCTTTTTCATTAGCAATTTGCTTAACAAAATCACTAAATGTAGGAGTTGATACTCCATTCAATGCAACTATACTATCCCCTATTTGCATTCCTGCTTTTTGTGCAAGAGAACCTAACGCAAAATTATCTATCACAAAAGGGACTCTAACAGTTGCAAATTGTTTTGGATTAGCAACCAACATTTGTTTTGCAAAATCTTTCGAAAGATTAAATGTTACCAAAGAATCTCCTCTCTTTACTGTTATATCTTTTGGAGATTCTAAAAGTACTTGTTCAACTACTTCTGACAAATCAACAACTTTTTTACCATCTATGCTTTGAACTATATCTCCGTTTTGAAATCCATTTTTCAATGCTACTTCTGTATAGTCATATCCAAGTGTTGCGTTTTGCATAGGCAAGGTTTCTTTACCCCAAACAAAAAGCATAGCAGAAAATATAACAATTGCACCAACGAAATTCATCAATACTCCTCCCAAAACAATAAGAAGTCTTTGCCAAGCTTTCTTTGAGCGATATTCCCATTCTTGTGGCTCTGCTGAAAGAGAGTCTGCTGAGGTATTACTTTCATCTATCATTCCTGCAATTGAACAATAACCACCAAAAGGCAACCAACCAATTCCCCATTCTGTCTTATCGGGATATTGAGCAAACTCATCAGGAGATTTTTTACTAAACCAACTTAAACGCCACTTACCATTACATTTTTTTGCTCTTAAAATTGAAAATCCGGGGTTGAAAAACAAATAGAATTGCTCTACTCTTGTCTTGAATAATCTTGCAAACAAATAATGCCCAAGTTCATGGATAAACACCAATAACGATAAACTTAGAATTAACGCTAATATCTTCATCTTTTTAATTATTTAATATTTCTTTTTTTAATTGTTCTTTTACTAATTCATCTGTTTTGAAATAATCTTCCAAAGAAGGTTTTTCCACAAAAGCAAACGTATTAAATGCCTTTTCTATTATATTTCCTATCTCTATAAATTTGATTTTTTCTTTCAAAAACGCCTCTACCGCAACTTCATTTGCTGCATTCATAATCGCAGGAGAATTTCCTCCCTTCTCAATTGCGTAATACGCCATATCTAAACAAGGGAATAATTCTCTGTTTGGCTTTTCAAAAGTTAAAGTAGAATATTTATAAATATCTAATTTCTCTGAGGAATTTGGCAAACGATCAGGAAAACTCAAAGCATATTGAATTGGAAGTCGCATATCAGCAATTCCTAATTGAGCTTTTATGCTTCCGTCCTCAAATTCCACCATTGAATGTATGATACTTTGAGGGTGAATAACTGCTTCTATCTTGCTTGGCTTTATATCAAACAACCATTTTGC